>NZ_CAADGZ010000075.1:0-16300 GCF_900696675.1 uncultured Candidatus Kuenenia sp.
CAAAAGAGCAGAGCTGGCATGGCAAGTATGTTACGATAAGGGGTGCATTCCCGATTTTTTGTAAAAAGCTTATTAATTTATGGTAACATTTCAGTCTTTTGAAAAACGTATTACCTATAAGCTCCGTAGGAGCAGCCTGTTTGTAGCAAAATAGGATATTATAACAGATCGTAGAGACAGGTTTGAAACCTGTCTCTACAATTAGGAGCGACCTGTCTCTTGTAAATCCATATTAAACAGGTTTGCCTGAATACGGACAGGCCGCTCCTATGGAGCTATTTATCCTATTGAATTTTATTGCGCTACAAACAGACCGCCCCTAACGGGGCTACATGGTATTTTTTCTATCCCATGAATTTTTCAAAAATCTAAACTGTTACAAAGTGTTACAAATTCTGTTGTTATTCCAAAAGTTGTATGACTGCGTTTTTATCGGATACGGGTTTTTTACAGGAATAATTCTCGCACATATAGACGGTTGACCGGCCTTCTATGGGAATTAGTTCTTTTGTATAAGGTGCTATTTCCTCAATAAATATGCCGTTTGAGGGGTGAAGAAGCAATACTTTGTTTGGTAAAAAACGGCTTCTTATTTCCCTGAGAATATCTTTTGTATCATTCCCTTCACGTTCTCCCGCAACGATAATTTCTTTTGTGGGACCTAATGCAAAGTCAAGGGCGCACATGAATTGTGTATATCCGGAAGGATACTGGAGGATGGTGCCGGAAAATGTCTTTATAAGATTATCCGCTAACGCTTCATAAGAAGGGTTTCCGGTAATCCTTCCTAATCGCAATAGATTGAGCAATGCGATAGAATTTCCCGAGGGAGTAGCGCCATCATAAATATCTTTAGTTTGTGTGAAGAGTTTTTCGTTTGACTTGCCGCTTAAGAAAAACCCGCCTTCATTTTCATCTAAAAAGTTTTTGATCATTTCTTCATTAATCTGTAAAGCTGCCTGAAGATATTTTTCCTGAAAAGTCGCTTCATAAAGGTCGATTAACCCGTTCACGAAAAATGCGTAATCGTCAAGAAACCCCGCTATTGCGGATTCTCCCTGGCAATAACGCCGGAGTAATATCTTGTTTTCCTGCAATAGCGTATTCAGTATAAAGTCGGCGGCGCACATTGCGACGTTTGTGTATTTTGGTTCATCCATAGCCTGTGCGCCCCTGGATAAGGCGGAAATCATAAGACCATTCCATGAGGTGATAATCTTCGTGTCTTTATGGGGCTTAATACGTTTTTCCCGTATTGAAAGTAGTTTTTTGCGGCTATTGGCAAGCCGTTTTTCAAGGGCATCCGGCGACATATTTTCCAGTTTAGCTGCAATATGCAGTGGTTTGTCTGCGTGCAATATATTTTTATCTTCAAAATTGCCAATGTCCGACACGTCATAAAAATCACAAAAGATGTTTCCATCCTTTTCCCCGAGGGCTTCTTTGATTTCTTCCGGTTTCCATACGTAAAATTTCCCCTCAATGCCCTCGCTGTCGGCATCTTCTGCGGAATAAAAACCGCCTTCGGGCGACGTCATGTCGCGTAATACATAATCAAAAATATCCTTTGCTATTGCTGAATAAAGATCTTTTTTGGTCGCCTGATAGGTTTCGATATACGAAATGGCAAGTAATGCCTGGTCATACAGCATTTTTTCGAAATGAGGCGTTAACCAGTATTCATCGGTGGAATACCTGTGAAACCCGCCGCCTAAATGGTCATGGATGCCGCCTCTTGCCATTAATTCAAGAGACTTCTCAACCATTTCCAGGGCGAATGCGTTGTTGCTGCGTTTCCACCACCTGAGGAGAAATGTGAAATTATGTGGTGTGGGGAATTTTGGTGATGTTCCGAAACCGCCGTACAGAGAATCAAAACGGTCACTCAATTGTTCATAGGCTGTTTTTAGTGTCCGGACGTCGGGTTTTTCTTCGCCTTTTGAAGCTGTTTCGGTATCTATGAGCTTTGTTACCTGCAAGCTGGAAGCAATGATGCTTTCCTTGTTTGTATTCCATAAATTGGCAATTTGCGTCAGTAGAGCGATTAAACCCGGATTGCCTAAACGTTCGGTTTTTGGGAAATATGTGCCCGCGTAAAAAGATTTCCCCTCAGAGGTAAGAAAGAGCGTGAGAGGCCAGCCGCCGCTACCGGTCATCGCCTGGCAAACGGTCATATAAACGTTATCAATATCGGGGCGTTCTTCTCTATCCACCTTTATTGCAACGTAATATTCGTTTAATATTTTGGCTACCTCTTCGTCCTCAAAAGATTCGGTCTCCATTACGTGACACCAGTGGCAGGTAGAATATCCAATAGAAAGAAAAATTACTTTACTTTCCGCTTTCGCCTTTTCAAAGGCTTCTTTGCCCCATGGATACCAATCCACAGGATTGTAAGCATGTTGTTGCAGGTAAGGGCTTTTCTCATGTATAAGATGGTTTGGTTTATTTGTTTTCATTTTCAGTAATTGGTAGTTGTCGAATATGAATACGGTAGTCAGTATCAGCTGAAACGAGTATTCGATTTTCTTTAGTAGCTCGCCGAAGGATAGTAACGTCATCGGCAAATGATAATCCATATTCACGTACAATGGATAGTATCATACCCTGCATTGCGGAGTCCATCGGCAAGTAAAGGCGAAAGGGCATTTTCGATCAGAAAATTCATTTTGTTAGTACCAAAGGAATTTCGCGCTCTCTCACGGGTGCATTCCCGATTTTTTGTATATCTTCACACATTTTGTTTTTTTACAAAGAATTGTAATACTTTAGTCCTATGAAAAAAACCGCTCGTTCCCAAGCTCCGGCTTGGGAACGGGATTGTTTGAGAAGCTCCAGCTTCGAATGGAAAAGGGAATGAACCCATGATGTCAGCTTGGAGGCTTTTCAGTATGTTACCCAAGATATTTAGAAACATCTTTTGAATCGAATAATACACGAAGCTTCGCTTGCCGGCTAAATGGAAGCTAGAGCTTCCAACGCAATTACGTTCCCAAGCCGGAGCTTGGGAACGAGCATTTTTGTTTTCCAAAAATCTAAACTGTTACAAAAAATCAGGAATGCTCCCCTCTCTCACTGCTTCAGAGGCATACCGCAATGATTCCTTAATATCCTCATGTTCCAGGTCTGGAAAAAGCCTTTAATATTTCTTCTTCAGACATACCATCAGCAACCATACCAACAATTGTTGCAACAGGTATACGAAGCCCCCGAATACAAGGAATGCCGCCCATCTGGTTTGGATTAATAGTAATGCGGGTAAATTTCATTTATTAACCTCCCATAATGATTGTAGTAAAAAATCTCGTCTGATCTTCATTGTAAACATAAACTGCATAAATATACATTGTTTTCTCATTTTTGTTATTTGAAAAAATTACTTATTAAAATGGCAACAATATTGTTATACTTTTTCTCCACAACTCCTTTTGGTGTAAAGATCGTCATAATTATTATTTAGAGATAAGGTTACGGTAATAATGGATAGTGAATATCTTGTCGTTTTTGCGATTGAAAAACAGCGATTTGCGGTAAGGCATACAGCGTTGGAGCGGATCATTCGTGCTGTTGCAATTACCCCGTTGCCTGCTGTCCCTGAGATTATTTCAGAGGTGATTAATGTGCAGGGAAAGATACTGCCGATAATAAATATAAGAAAGAGATTGCGCTTAAAAGAAAAGGAACCACAGTTCACAGATTAAAAAAATAGTAGGAACACAGAGCACTGTGCCCCTACAATTGACCAATGACTAAAACAATGAACGATCGAGAGACAATTCTTAAAGAAAGGGCGAAAATACTCGCGCGGGAGCCGGAAATCCGGCAGAGGGAAATACACTATGTATCCATAGTTGAATTTCTTATTGATCAGGACAGATATGGCATCCCGGCAGACTGTGTTTGTGAAGTGTATTTACTGAAAGGAATTACAACAATCCCTGGAGTGCCTGAATATGTAGTGGGAATTATTAATGTCCGAGGACAGATATTTTCTGTTATTGACATAAAGGCATTATTTAACATTCCAAAGGGAAAGGGTATCTCCCATTTAAACGAAGTAATAATTATTCATAATGAAACCATGGAGTTTGGCATTGTTGTCGATTCAATTGCGGGAATAACCTCCATTCCTTCTCACAAGATAACACCGGCGCCACTGACGATGACGGAATTTGTCCGAAAATACATAAAGGAATTACGAATAACCATTTAATTCTATTGGATGCGGAACAATTGTTGACAGACAATTCAATAGTTATAAATGACGAAAGTATAGCAACCATGAGGTAATGATTATTATGACAAATGAATATATTCCGGTAGCTTTAAACACAATACAGCCTAATACCTGTGCCGGATGCAATCTTTACATAAAAACTCACACAGACGAAGGTATCCGTTACGTACTGTATTGCAACAGTGAGAGCGCCCTTTATGAGCATAATATAAAAGAACTTCAGTATAATCAGATAAACTATCTTTTTATAAAACAATGTGAAGAGACGTTATATTTGAGGCATAGGGAGTCCCATTTAAAACTGATAATTCATGACCCTTCTCTTGACACGAAAACTAAATCGGAAATGGTTTATAATGTGGCAAAATCCATTATGTTTGACATATTTAACGACCCGCGTGCCGGAGATAATGTTGAAAGGTCAAAAAACTGGGTATCAGGCACAGTAGAATATGTGCTGAACAACAAAGACGCCACTTCAACCATGTTAAACATGGTATCGTATGATTATTATACCTATACTCATTGCGTTGACGTCTCTGTACTTGGTCTTTTATTTGCAAAATATTTAAGGCTTAATGAGAAAGAAATGAATGATTTTGGCACAGGATTGTTGCTTCATGATATAGGAAAGACACGGATTAACCTTGATATACTGAACAAAAATGGAAAACTGAGCGAGGTTGAGTACATTGAGATAAAGAAACATGTGGAATTTGGACATGAAATATTAAAGGGTTTGGGTGGTCTTCGGGAAGAATCGTTCTTTCCTATTTTGCAGCATCATGAAAAGCTTAATGGACAGGGTTATCCAATGGGTTTGAGGGGTGGCGAGATCCATGATTATGGAAAAATTGCAATGATAATAGATGTTTACGATGCGTTAACAACCAAAAGGCCGTATTCGGATGCGAGAAAACCATTCCCTGCGTTACAAATGATGAAAGAGCATATGAAGGGCCATTTTGACGAGGTATATTTTAGAAGCTTTGTCGCTTTTCTCGGGAGCAGGGGTGGGTAGTGCAATATGCCCCTTGGTGGACAAGCTGGAACCAAACAAGCACTAAATAAAAAATACGAAATTCGAAGTACGAAATACGAAACAAATCCGAATGACAAAGCATAAAACATACAACAATATGAAGCGCGAAATACGAAAGAGGAACCAGTAGAGTAGAAACAGACGACGAGAACTTAGGCAGAAGTTTGTTTTCTCTGTTTGCTGGCTGGTTTCCCGCCAGTGCCACCATATCTCCGCCATATACTTATCATCGTTCGACCGAGCTCACGACGAAGTCTGCCCCCTCTTCAAACCGTGCATGCGATTTTCCCGCACACGGCTTTCCGACAGTCTTCTTCTTATGCTTTCACAGGTTGTCTGGCAGGAACATATTTTGTCGGGTCTATTAGTCCATATCTATTTACTAATTCCTTAAACGCTCCCCGATTATAGAGCTTGCTCCTGCGCTGACTTTTCCTCTTATAATATCTCGGCAATCTCCTGTATCTGCATTCATGAAGGGTGAAATTGACATGGGTACTCTTGCACTTTGGACAAAAGCATGGCTTCTGTTTTGTCGCAATAAGCTTTTCATGTTCCAATGGGGAAGTTGGGGTGTATGATTGCAGCCCTTTGCTTAATTTCGGGGTATTTACTGAGTTGAAAAACAAAATTTATTTTAAACAGGTAAGGGCGGCGAATGAAGTTGTAGTATGGCCGCATGAGCAGGACATATGCCCAGACACTTTATACTTAGATTCTATAAAAATTAAAAAAATGCCAAACAAATCACTACAACGGACTGGCACAAAAAGCCGTACCAGTCGCTGAACTTTTATGTTGGTAGTGGAAAGTTTTTCTAACATCCCACACATTAATTTTTTCTGAATCTTCAACAGAACTGGCAAATGATTTTTTTATTTAATCAGGGGTGATTTTGACTTATATTAGGGCAAATAGAGTGATTACTAAATTTATTATGGAAGGATTATCATATGAACCGGTTTGTTACAGATACCAGAATTATCAAAGGGCATTTGGAGTTAAGCAATATCCCTTTTAGTGGTGATTTGGATGTAAAAGTGATAGTTATTCCAAAGGTCAAGTTAGAAAGGATGTCTTTTGAGAAAGTTCAACAGCTTACAAAATCTATAAAAGGAAATCTTTCTGATGACGTAATTGGAGAGAGAAAAGTCAGATGAATCTGTTTATTGATGCCAGCGCTCTTGTGAAGCTATATCATAAAGAAGATGGGAGTGAACAATTAACCGATTTCCTTAAGCAAAATGAAGATGACCTGGTGATTACAATTTCTGAACTGTCGAGAATAGAATTCCATTCTGCATTTCTGAAGCGAGTAAGAATGAAGGAAATTGATTTATCAACAGTTCAGCAAGCTTTTAAAGAGTTTGAAAATGATCTTACAATGATAAACGTTCTGGAAACAACATCAGAGGTAAAGAAGTTTGCGATTTCCTTACTGGATAACATTGCTCCGGCCAAAAATTTCCGAACCTTAGATGCGCTCCAATTAGCAACTGCCCTTACTGGTAACCAATTTTATCGTGTCTCTTATTTTATAGCCGCTGATCAAAGACTATTAAAAGTAGCGGCGGAATATTTTAACACCTTCAATCCGGTTGAGTTTAAGGAAGCAGATAATACGGAAAGTCAGTTTACAGAACCGGCAAAGAAGTTTTGGGATTCTATTCCGGAAAATATAAGGGAGGAATTGCTTGAGAATGTATGGTGCAGTAATTGTTCAGAGGTTACCACCGTCATAAATTTTAAAGGAACCATTGAAAGTGGTGATTTAATCCTTCGCGGCGAGTGTCGAAAGTGTAGTTATAAAGTTGCCAGATTAATAGAAGCGAATGAAAGTAAATGAGTTTGTTATAATAAAGTTCGTAGGTCAGGGTCAGGCATCACTGCTAACAGGCTGTTGGAATCGATGAAACCCGTTTTGGCAACAGATGAGAGTTCGGATCTTCCTCAGAAATTTTGTAGTTTTGTTTACAATGTGCCCGCTGTGGGTTTCACGGCTCAACAGCAGCGTTATAACGTGAATATATATTAATCCCAAGACCTTATAATTCATAATTACGTTATTTATAAAATAACACATTTCCTATAAATTAAAATGGTATGCCGTACAATCCAAAAAATGTGTACAAGGTATTTAAAAAGAGCTTGGAATGTGCCGGAATAGATGATTTCAGATTTCATGACCTGAGACATTGTTTTGCGTCATGGAACAGGCAGGCAGGAGTTGGTATATACACCATTGCTGAACTAATGGGATACAAGAACACAACGATGACGATGCGTTATGCTCATATTACTCCGGTACATCTTACAAAGGCTATTGGGTTGTTGGAAAAAAGCTATCATGAATCCAGCACGAATTTAGCACTCTCTCTCAGGGATGTTGTTCATCAGTGAGCATAGCTTATTATGTTGATGAGGGTTGTAAGCGTACATTAAAACTATGGTTCCAAATTTGTAACCAGAACCCCACGTTTTATACTTTCAATCCAGCCTTCTATTGGCAAAACAACAGGCAAATAAATTCCAAATTCCAAACGGAAATTTTGTGATTTGCGCATTGTAATTTTACCGCAGTACATGTCCCCATTATCCGCATAAACTCATGGGTTCAGGCTTCGTTGTGAGCTCAGCCGAACCGGTTGCAAACCCGAACCCACCGGGGTAGTTATTTTGCCATTAATTAACAGATACCATTCAAGTCATAAGTCATTGTGAATATTGGCTGGGGAACAGGGATTCGAACCCCGACAAAGTGATCCAGAGTCACTTGTGCTACCGTTACACTATTCCCCAGTGCGTTGGATGGGTATTTTGAGGAAATGAAAAGACAGTGGCAGGAATACACTGTCTTTAGCTAAAACGTCTTAATCACTCATACGGCAAATTACAAGTAGAGATATTACATAATCTTTAATGATGTGTCAAGCGCATTGATTCATAAAATGAAAACAGCCTTGTTGGATTTACGATTTTAAATCGTACCTCGTAAATCGTACTTCGTAACAGCCCAATTTCCGACAGGCAGTGCCTACCCTACATGTGAAATAAAAATGTCGCTGTAGTGTTATCAGGGTTTTTTCCCCACATGGATAGTCACAATCCCCAATGTCCTGGCATAGATTTTCACGTCAACAAGGCCGCATGCTTCCATCTGTACCTTTAGTCCGTATCTGTCCGGAAAATTCAGCACAGACGATGGTAAATAAGCATAGGCGTTGCACGTGCTTTTTGAGATGATTTTACCAATAAAAGGGAGTATCTTTTTGAAATAAAGATAATACATTTCCCGGAAAAAGGTGTTTGTTGGTTGTGAAAATTCAAGGATGACTACCCGCCCGCCCGGAGCGGTTATCCTTGCCATTTCACTGATTCCCGCTTTTAAATCGGAAACGTTTCTTATCCCGAATGCCACGGAGGATACCTGGAAGTAGTTGTCATGGAAAGGAAGGTGGAGGGTGTCCGCACATAAGATATTTATTTTATCTGATACATGTTTCTTTTTTAATTTTCTGTTTGCTATCTCAAGCATTTCTCGGCAAAAATCGCTTCCTGTCACCTTGCCGCGGTCATTCAGTTTTAAAGAATATTCGATTGCAAGGTCGCCGGTTCCGGTGCATACATCCAAAATTTGTGCGTCCGGCGTAACGTTGCTGACTCTAACGGCAAACTTCCGCCAACTCTTGTCGAAATTAAAACTTAATATCGTATTCAAAAGATCATAAACACCGGCGATGGAGCCAAACATACGCTGGATGTGTTCGCTTTTTTTGGTAAGTAATTCAGATTGAGAGACCATAGATTATGATAATTTAAAGGAACCACAGATTTCACAGACTTCGTCGTGAGCTCAGTCGAACGATTACACAGATTAAAAACAGGTTGGCACGGATAAACTTGTTTGTCCGTGTCCGGCTTGTAACTAAATGCTAACGAAATATAGCAAAATATAAGTCAAAATAAAACATTTAAATTATTTGGAAAGTTATTGAAATATGGGTACAATCCCTATTATTTTTCATAGAACTAAAGTGCTACAGTTTTTTTGTAATATGAATCCGAGTTTTTACATACGAAATATTCCCGTATATGGCGAGTTGATATTGGCGCCTATGGCCGGTTTTTCTGATATGCCGTACAGGCTTATATGCCGCAGGTTCGGCATGTCTATGAGCTATACGGAAGTCGTTTCCGTGTCTGGCATAGTGTGGAATAATAAAAAGACGTTTAAATTGCTTGATTTTAAAGAGGAAGAACGGCCTGTTACCTTCCAGGTGGTTGGCAATGATGAATGCCAGATTACAGAGGCCTGTAAGAAAATAGAGCAATTGGGGCCTGATATTATTGATATCAATATGGGATGTTCGGTATCGGATATTGCCGGAAAGGGTGCTGGGGCTGGGATGCTTAAACATCCATCAAAGATCTCAAAAATGTTTAATAATCTTACCGGGTCTTTATCAGTACCTGTGACTGGAAAAATTCGTCTTGGGTGGGATCACAAAACACGAAATTATATTGAAGTGGCCAGAATACTGGAAGAAAACGGAGCGTCTCTCATTGCGGTACATGGCCGTACAAGGTCTCAGTATTTTTCAGGCGCCGCCGATTGGGATGCGATTGCTGAAGTAAAACAGTCGGTAAAAATTCCAGTAATTGCGAATGGAGACGTGCGGTCTGTTGCAGACATAGCAGAAATAAAAAAACGTACGGCATGTGACGGGGTAATGATTGGAAGGGCGGCAATCGGGCATCCATGGATTTTCCGATATAAAGACAGAGAAAATATTTCGGGTAGCGAGAAAATTGAAATGATCCGGTATCACTTGGATTGTATGAAAGAATATTACGGCCATGCTATTGGGGTAGTACTTTTTCGAAAACATGCGGTGAAGTATATTGTGGGTCTGCCAAAAGCTACAGAATTACGCCCTTATATAGTAAGGAGTAAAAGCGCGGAAGATATCATTTCGTACATTGCCGCGCATCTGAACAGGTATTCGAAGTATGAAGCCGCGTGATTTAACGTTTAGTACCTTATCAGTAATTTCATTGCGCTTTTTGGCAAAATATTTAATAGTAAAATCAGAAATGCTAAATACGAATCCACCCCCTGCACCTCCGCCAGCGGGGGACATTCTCCCCATTTGGAGCTGGTAAGGGGGAGGACTCCAGAATTTATTTCGTATTTCGTACTTCGAATTTCGTATTTTTTATCTCGCGCTTGTTCGGTTCTGGCTATGCCAACAAGGTTTTTAAAGAAGGTTATTGATAATGAAAACAGGTGTTATACTCATTTCTCATGGTAGTAAAATAAGTAGTGGCAATGAAGGCTTGTTGAAAATAGCGGATATGCTTCGTGCAATGAATCGTTGGGACATGGTTGAACCGGCATTTTTGCAACTGGCAAAACCTGGATTGGATGAGGTGGTTGAAAAAACAGTGGCAAACGGAATGGGGCGGATTGTAGTAGTTCCGCTGCTTCTTTTTAAGGGGAATCATGTATTTAAAGACATTCCCGAAATGCTGGAAAAGGAGAGAGCGAAATATCCGAAGATGGAATTTATCTATACCAATAATATCGGAGCGGATGAACGAATTGCATTAATTGCGGCAGACCGTATTCATGAAAAACTGGTAGAGAGACAATTCGGTGAAAAAGGCCGGTTGGAACAGCCGCAATTAATTATCGATGAAAGTTTTGAGATCATCGATAAACTCGTTAATCTCGCGAATATACCTGAATTACAGAGACCTGTAATACAACGCGCAATTCATGCTACAGGCGATACGGAATATGCGTACAATTTACTATTTTCTTCCAATGCGGTTGAAGCTGGAGTAAAAGCCATAAAGGATGGGAAAAACATCATTACCGATGTAAATATGGTGAAAGCGGGGATCAGTAAAAAACCTGTTGAAAATTTTGGAGGAAAACTGGTCTGTAAGATTGACGATAACTTGGTTGCTGATGAGGCAAAACGATCGGGAAAAACCCGTGCGATGATTGCCATGCAGTTTTCACTTGATGAAATGCAGGGGGGTGTTGTGGTAATCGGCAACGCGCCAACCGCCTTGTTTGAACTTATTGATTTAATAAAAAAGGACAAGGCGAAACCGGCGCTGGTAATTGGTATCCCTGTAGGATTTGTAGGCGCGGTTGAAGCAAAGGCGGCATTAAAACAGATATCCATACCTTATATTACCAATGATAACCGTAAAGGCGGGAGCGCAGTGGCGGTGGCTATCATTAACGCTGTCATTGAATTGGCGAAGAAGGCACGGTAAATCATATAGCCAAAAGTATCCATTTCCCGAAAAATTTAATATAGCATATTAACATTGATTCGGATTTCACCATTAGATATTTTACCAAAAAGCACGCACTGACGAATGGAAGTGTGCGAAGAAATTGCTGATAAGGTACTAATTATTCGTTTTCCGGGGTAGGATATGAAATCTGGTTATACTACGGGAAGTTGTGCTACGGCGGCTGCTAAGGCAGCGGCTATAGGGCTGTGGAAGGGAAATATCCCTGATGAGATTGAGATTGACACGCCGGCGGGTACAAAACTCAAACTTAAAATTTATCATAAACAAGTATCTTCAATATCAGCGGAATGTGCTGTTCAAAAGGACGCGGGAGACGACCCTGACGTAACGAATGGCTGTTTTGTACATGCACGGGTAGAGCGAAGTTGTGCCCTAACAATAGAAATTGACGGCGGAGTTGGTGTTGGCCGTGTAACTAAGCCGGGATTACAGTCTCCTGTAGGGCAGGCGGCAATAAATCCCGTGCCTGGACGCATGATTGAGGATGCAGTACGTGAAGTGATTGGACGCCATAGTGGGGCAAAGGTAATTATTTCTGTTCCTGATGGTGAAAGACTCGCGGAAAAGACCTTTAATCCTAAACTAGGCATTGTAGGGGGTATTTCTATTCTCGGGACTACAGGCATTGTGCGTCCCATGTCAGACGAAGCACTAAAAACATCCCTTTTGTGTGGGCTTGATATTGCAAAAGGGTTAGGGTATAAAGAAGTTGTGTTAGTTCCGGGGAATCTGGGTGAACGTGCAGTGTCGGGTTATTTCTGCATTGCAAATGATCAGATTGTTCAAATGAGTAATCATGTTGGTTTTATGCTGAATGCGGTAAAAGACAGAGGCTTTGAACGTGTAATGCTTGCCGGACACCCCGGCAAACTCGCCAAGTTGCTCAGAGATGATTTTAATACGCACAGCTCCGTTTCACGTCCGGCAAACGATATTTTAATTGACCATGTAAAATCTGTATGCCGCACGCAGCAGATGCTTGATAAACTTAAAGAAGCTGCTACCGTAGAAGGGATCCTGGAATTATTGAGTCAAAATAACGCATTATATGTAATGGATAGTGTTGCTGATAAAATTGAAGAGAAGGTGCGTGTATATTTGCATCGCAAGGTATCTGCGGGTGTAGTATTGTTTGATATGAGGGGTTCTGTGGTGGGAAGATCGGAGAGCGCGGAAAAATGGCGGAAGAACTGAGAAATAGCGTTATTATAGTCGGTTGCGGACCAGGGCTAAAATCATATATTACCCCAAAGGCGTTATATAATATTAAAAAGGCGGATATTCTTGTTGGCAGCAGGCGGTTGCTAAAACTCTTTCCCGATACCGGTGCTAAAAGAATTATTATTGAAAAAAACTATAAACTTTTGTTGAAAAAAATAGCGCATTGGAGTTTTACCAGGCAAGTGGTTGTCCTCGTAAGCGGCGACCCCTGTTTTTTTAGTTACACGAAAATGATTGTAAAAAAATTCGGACGTGGTTCCTGTATTATTATTCCAGGGTTGAGCAGTATACAATTGGCGTTTGCCGCCATTGGCGAGAGCTGGGAAGATGCGGCATTTGTGAGTGTACATGGAAGAAGTTCAGGATATAAAGAACTTATTAAAAAAGTGAAAGATTACGATAAGGTAGCAGTTTTAACGGATAAAGTGAATACGCCTGCAAGGATTGCGTGCAAGCTGATGGATGCGGGAATTCTGAAAAGGCGGATGTTTATTTGCGAGAATCTTTCCCTCTCCAATGAGACAATTCATGAAAAAACGATACAATCCGCAATGAATCTTAGCACAAATGGGGCTTCTGTAGTAATTATTAAAAAAACAGGTAGTTGAGCAAATATTCACAGATTATTATGGCAATAAAATAGATACTCGAATTAGTGGATTTTAGTTATAGTTACTTATTTGAAGGGGGGGGGTAAATTATGAACACAGAATTTACCGCTGTTATAAAGCAAGAAGGCGATTGGTGGATTGGATGGGTAGGGGAAATACCAGGGATAAACTGCCAGGAACATACCCATGAAGAATTAATTGAAAGTCTTAGAGTTACCCTAAAAGAAGCTATAGAATTTAATTAAAGTAAAATAAAACCCTGACGAGCAAATATTTTTCTGGAGTAGAGATCGGCTTTGTTCTTTTGATCGGCTTACACGCGAAGAAGCGGATCGTATGAAACAGTTTTTTTATGAACTATACAACGAAAAAAATTAGATTGGATATTGGATTTTCTTAATCTTGGAGGAAAGATGTTCAATACTTTAGAAGGCATTGTGCATGAAGGAAAGATCAAGTTATTGGAGCCAACGGTTTTGTGTGAGGGAACACATGTATTAGTAACTGTACTCCAAAATGAAGAAACACAATTCTGGACAGAAGTGAGTCAAAACTCTCTCGACAAGGTGTGGAATAACCCAGAGGATGATATTTATGCCGAATTACTCCAAAAATGACGTTGTTTTAGTGCAATATCCATTTTCGGGTGTATCGGTGCAAAAAGTACGTCCTGCGGTTGTCGTCAATGCTCCCCATGTTTCACATGATTTACTGGTTGTTCCTCTAACCAGTAAGACGACTTCTCTTTTAAAAGGAGAATTTGTGCTCACCGATTGGACATTAGCAGGACTCAATGTTGTAACAGCAGTTAAACGTGGAATATATACAGTGCATCAATCCTTAATCATCAAAAGACTTGGCAAACTGAGTCATGCAGATAGTCAGAAAATAGAGGTAGCCTTAAAAGAATGGCTCGGTATGTCATGAACAAGCCCAACCCAGCGCTGGAGCGTACTGTGAACCCCGTGTTTTTCCCCACCAGTTGAGTTAGTTTCAAGTGCATCATTTTTACGAACAGCTAGGTGGGGTTCACAGCCGCGCAGCTTGGTCGTTAGCCCGAGAAAATTATAATGGCAAAAAGAAATGAATCTATATTAAAATTGCTAACTCAGGTTCCATGGTGGATAAGCGTAGTTCTTTCGGCAACTGCTTTTTTTGTGCTTAAATTCATTGTGCCGGCAATTAATTTTCAAAGCTGGGTTCTCAAGGGCGTTGCTGGTGCAGCGCCGACAATAGCATATTTTGTAGCAATCATCTTTCTCGTTCATGCTCCTATCTCATATTTTAATTCATCAAGAAAAAGGAAATTACTGGACAAACAAAAAGACATTGATTCAATTAAATCTTTGTCATGGAAGCAGTTTGAAGAGTTGATAGCAGAAGCCTATCGTCGCAAAGGTTACTCTGTAGTCGAAAACTATGACATTGGCCCTGATGGTGGAATCGATTTAGTTTTGAAAAAAGATGGCAATATGTTTTTAGTCCAGTGTAAACAGTGGAGAAGTTACAAAGTAGATGTTCGTGTTGTTCGGGAAATGTATGGTGTAATGACCGCTAAACATGCTGCAGGTGTTATTATAGTTACCTCTGGCTTATTTACTCAAGAAGCTAAAAACTTTGCAGTAGATAAGCCTATTTATTTAGTAGAAGGAAGTCAGGTTGTTAATTTGATAAGGAGTGTTCAGACAAAGCTAACTTATTCCCCTGATGAAATCAATAAACCACGGACAACTGCAAATCTCTGTCCAGTCTGCGGAGGCGAACTTGTAATGCGGGTAGCTCAGCATGGGAAAAACGCAGGAAATAAATTTTGGGGTTGTTCTAATTTTCCAAAGTGTAAATTCTCTAAAGCATATACGGGCTAACAAATCACTCGTGCGTACAGGTTATCACCTGCCCCACAGTTAAGGCGTTAACTATGTTATGGCATTTATAAAAAAATGAAGACAGGTAATTTTTATGGCATCGGGCTTGGTCCGGGAGATCCGGAACTGTTAACGATCAAGGCAGTAAATACCATACGCAATGCGGATTGTATTTTTGTGCCTAAATCTGATACAAAAGAGGAAAGTCTGGCGTTGCAGATAGTAGAGGAATATGTAAGCCGGAAGAGAATCGTAACGCAGATTTATCCCATGACAAAAGAGAAAAATATTCTTGATGCGGCATGGAAAAAATCGGCGGAAGAAGTGCGTGATGAAGTTTTGAAAGGACATGATGTAGTATATTTAACGCTTGGGGATCCGATGACATTCAGCACTTACATTTATCTGTTGCGTCATCTTGGTGCGCTCCTGCCAAATGAGGTTATTCACACAATTCCCGGTATTACCTCTTATAACGCTGCGGCTTGTTTCGGAAACTTTCCCCTGCTGACCGGCGATGAGAAGCTGGCCGTAATACCTGTGCCGGAGGATGTTGCCTCGTTAAGGCCTGTTTTGGAATTGTTCGACACCGTAGTTTTGATGAAGGTTGCAAAGAAACTGGATGAAGTTTTATTCTTGCTGGATGATATGGGACTTACCGGAAATGGCCTTTTTGCCTCGTATATCGGACAAAAAAATGCCTTTGTAACCTGCGATCTCTTGTCACTAAAAGGAAGCGGCAGAGGGTACTTGTCGGTTATGATAGTAAGGAAAAACAGCAATACCTCTATCGGTTGATAGATAGAAAAGGGCAACTATTGAGCGTAATCTATTAAACTCCCGAAGCACAACTCGTTCGCGTGTTCACTCATTAGAAGGCTTTTGTCAAGGACAAAATATCTCCGGTCGCAAAAATATCTACATTTTCACGTTTTGAATACCCCTCCAAGTACGGAATCGCTCTTACTGCTGTTTACGAAAATGACTA
>NZ_CAADGZ010000076.1:0-15722 GCF_900696675.1 uncultured Candidatus Kuenenia sp.
TTGCTCATTTCTGCCGATTTATATGGGAATTCTATCGTTTTTTACTTTCTTCTCCACTTATTGACGGGAGCTTTTGGCACAAATTCTTGATCCGCGTCTTTCGTAGGGTGACTTTGACGTTGCCGTGGTTTACATAACTATTACTTAACACGTCATACGTAAGTTGAATTGCTTTCGTATCCGCTACCTGCCATTGCTTCTTTTGTTTTCCCTGATAACATAATGATTTACATACAAATATTTCCTATCATCCACTCCGATTCTCTTAAAAAAAGAAAAAGAATACACTACAAAACTTTTTGGTATATCTTTCAACAATAGGCATACCTGAAAGTCCATTCATGGGAATATATTTGTTATTTTTACAAACGATTCCATTCATCAACGGTAATTTCACTACCTATTATTTCTTCCGCTTCCCTTATCATCATACGAAGTTGAGGCACTGAATACTCATCATTAGACGGAATAGTGAGACAGTATTGTTGATAGACAATAAACTTGTGTCTGGTTCCAGAAAAAGGACCGTCAAAACCGAGTTTTCGTAAACGGCGAATAAAATCTCTCCGTTTACAGGGCGTCCATCGGCTCACGGGTTGGCTCCTTATTCAAATCGATACCTCTAATCACTGGTAAAGTATGGCCAAATTTCAACCCAACCAAAATCCAATCTTCAAGTGTTGAACGTAATTCGTCCTCACACTGGTGCAATGTAGTACCAAACGCCACAACCCCTTTACAAACAGGAATACGGCCTGAAAATGTACTATCTTCAAGCTTGTCGTAAAGGGCTTGTGCCATAGCTTGTTCCACATACTCACTGAGAATATACCTCGTTCCTTGCATTCTATACCTCCTGTTTGAATAATGCCAAAGATTAATTCGCATCTTTTTGTCTGCGTAATCTGCGAAATCTGTGGTTCCGCCTTGCTAGATTTTATCGGATGAACGTCTGAAACTCATTTTTCGCATTTTATTTTCTTTTCGTCTTTTTCATCACAATCTAAATGTTTTTTTCTTCTCATGCTTCAAGGGTTACTGTCTGTTTTGATTAATTCGTCTTTTAACCCTTTAAGTTTTAACCTAACGTGTTCATTGGGATTCCCTTATATTGATAATTATTGTGTAGAATAGGTAGCTAAAAGGTACCGTAGCGGCAGTATGAATGAGGTGCTTAAACAGTAAAGTGCAGACTTCTTTATTCGCTTTAGCGGAACGGTCTGTTTTTCTCTTCTTTTAAATCAGTATTAATCTTTAATCCTTTTGCCATAATTTTTCCAGGCCAAGCTTTTCCAGACCAAGTTTTCCTTTTAACTTATCCAATCCCTTTTCGAGTTCTTCCTTTCCATAATAATTCATCATCGCATTGAGTACATAACTTGTATCCAACAATGGTTTTGGATTACTCATCGTCCCGGTAACGGTAACGGGCAAGACAATATTCCCCTTTTCATTGAGAAGCGCCTTTAAAGGTTTAGCTTTTTTGGTCAACTTTTCTGAATGTTCAGAAGACAATATAACTTTGCCGCTTAAATCAAGTTTCCCGGTATCAAAATTGATATCCCCCTTTAGCTTTGCGTCTGAACCTGGAACATCAGGGGTATAAATATTTTCCAGATAACACTTTTTTAAATCAAGCATATCATTTAAAAGAGAAAATTCACCGTCGAGAGAATCAAATCGTGTTACATCATATTTTTCCAACACATCTTTCTTTTCCCCTGCATATTTGTAAACTTCTTTTATCCCCAAAAGAGAATCTATTATCGTTTCCATTAAATTTACGTTTTCGATCTCTCCTTGTAACAAACGAAACGATCCATTAGCATTCGTTACCATTTTATCGTTTTTCCCCAGAGAACCGCCCATGTCAAACGATCCGGAAAAAACTCCTTTCATCATACCGCGGTATTGAGTAAAAGCATCAACAACGCCATCTATCCTTACTGCATTTATTATAGGGCTTGCATCCCACTGCATGCTTTTGGAGTCATAGTTTCCTGTAAGTGAAATATCTCCCTCAAAGGTACGCATTTGAAAGCTCTGTATTTTCAAAATATCATCCTGGAAACTATATTTCCCCTTCGCTTCTTCAAAATTAATATCCAATATAGTTCCATTTCCCATTTCAAGCCCCCCGTCTGCTGTGATATTGTCCGCCAGCTTCTTTGCCAATAGTTCAAAACGAATCGATTCGGCAACATCTTTACGTTGTTTCGTATTTTCATCTTCTTTCTTATCAGAAGATGCGGGGAATTTAAACAAAAGTTTAGGGGATGAAACGTGTAGATTCACGAATGCGTCATCAAAATTACCTTTCATATAATTCTTAATACTAACCGAACCCTCCGGCTCATATTCTTTCAACAAAGGAACAATTGCATCCCATCCCTTCAACGAAAATTCATTCGCGGTACTCACCAAATCAAAACGAGGGTTTACCATATCTTCTATCGAACCAGAACTATTAAGGGATGCATTTTGCAAATTAACTGCAAAAGCCTCCAGTTGAATGATATCTGCAATTTTATTTGCTTTTAGAGATATTTGAAATGGGATATTTTTTTGCTTCTTAAATACCTCTCCATAGAGTATTTCCGCTCTCGTCATATCCGTATGCCCGGATATTTGCATAGCATCCTTACTTCCGCTTGAAGTTATCTCCATGTTTAAAGGTCCTGTGAATCGAAAATCTTGCGGCAACGCTTCTTTAAAGACAGGGTATAGTGCTAACGCTTCGTCAAGTGCATTCATTTTTGCCATGAGGGTTACATCCCATTGCGGATCTGTTTTTATATTTTCTATAGTGCCCGTCAATGAAACATTGTTATCATTCAACGCCAAATCCAATTGCTGAAAACCGATATCCCCTTTTCTGTCATCATATTTGATCTTTTCTTTCAGTGTAATATTTACGTTTTGTATTTTTTCATCAGAGTCTTTTATGGACATTACAAGTTTTTCGCCCTGAATCACAGACTCTAAATCCAATCCTGAATGAACAGAGCCCTTTATATTTGCCGTCATGTATAAGATTCCTTCAAGGGGGGATAGCATTAAACCATCGGGAATATAGGGGACAAATTTGTGGAGAAATACATTTTGGACGGAAACGTGAATGTCCATAGCAAGACCCACAAGATCCATATTATCTCCTACTGGTCCGACCATGCCCTTTATAAGAAGATTTTGCTCTGTTGTCCCCTGTAAACCGGCTGATGCATATATCCGTATCGGTTTATACAAAGACACATTTTTTAATTCTATATTTAATGAATCAAAAACCATCGTCACCGGTGCATCAGGAACAAAATTATCCAAAAAATGTATTTGCCCACTGTGTAAGGTGAATTGGGAAACCATTAATCCTGCCAGAAAAATGTTGTGTTCGCTATCAGGTTTTTTTTCACTCCCTGATTTTTTTTCTTTTCTCTTTTCATCCTTTGCCTGCGGCTTTTCGTCTTCTTCGGCATCACTTGCCATATCAGAAAAATTAAACACCCCATTTGAATTCCGAACCAGGCGCACAACAGGTTCATCCATGATCAACTTTTTGATTTGTATCTTTTTCTTTAATAACGGAAACAACGCCACCTTTATGCGAAGACTCTGCAAAGACAGAAAATCTTCACTTCCAAATTCCGGATTGTCCGCAATACGCAGTCCATTGATTTCTACCCCCAAGCCGCTTATTAGGGTAAGTTTAACATCAGCAAAATCAAACTCCCGATTCAGATATGGCTTTGCAAGTGTAATTATCCTGTCTTTATACTTATTTAGGTCAATTACAAAGGGCGCTGCAATCACTGCTATTAAAAGAAAAACAAAAACAGATGAAAGTATGATTATTATTTTCCGCATTATAAATATTCTCCCGCGTAATACCGCGTTAAGATATACCCCTGTCCGGCGGGAAGCCAGGTTATGTTCGGGGCTGTGTTATGTAATGCTATGTTTCCAGACAGATGCCGCCCCCGACTAAATGCTTCTTGCCATTTGGACATAAAATTTAACATCTTGGAGCTTCATAAAACAAAACATATGTTATTCCCAAAAAATTAAACTGCTTGGGTAAAGGCCAGGGCGGGAGCAGGGGGTTGAATTTAGCGAGTAGGGCGCACCCTACATTTCACTCAAAACGTTATTTGGAAAACTACATTCGGTTACAACTGATACACAACGCATTTTTTAATAGTGTCGGATTTTTGGCATTTCTGTGCGCTTTTCAGTAAATTTGCAGCAAACGTCAAAGGTGTGTAGCAAGAAAACCACAAAGCGCACATTACTGCCTCTCTATGATTTTAAAGGTGTGAATTGATCTTGGACAGAAAGTAAAAAAAGCAAGCAGCGTCTTTTCCCGGTTTTATTGATAAATCTTTACTTTATTACGGCAAAATACAAATACCTTTTTTTCGTAATAATTTGGTTCTTTGAAAAAATAGGGGCGAAGCATTTGCCGTAAATTGTCATGAAGGTGTTAATACCCAAACGGACAAATGCTTCGCCCCTACAATGTGCGGCAAACATCGCTATTATTGTAATTTTATAAAAAACTAAATTATTACTTTTTTTTCTATTTTTCGTAAATTTTCTCTTACGTCTTTCGCGTTCAAAATCTTTCTGGAACCTGCCATGCCTCATTATTACGTTTTCTAATCAAAAACACCTCTGCACAATTCAATTCCGAAACTAACAGAATAAATTATTCCTATATAAAAATTTACTATACATTCAACATATTGTTGTTCCTGAAAGCTTCATCCAGACAAAAGGGCCGGCATCGTTAAACGCCTTCTGATTACTTGTACCTGCCTACCCTTCTTCCCTTCGTACCCATTCTTCCATGATTTGCTCTCTTACTCTTCCAGCCTAATCTTTGTCTTCTTCTATCCCGCATTTTTATTATCCTTTTTCAAAATAAAACTAACTATTTTTTTCCTGCTTTGCAGTATCATTCTCGATGTCTATTTTTTTCTTTGACTGTGGCGACTTGCTGCTGACATCTTCCACGTCGTCTTCAACTCCCTTTACCCCTTTTTTAAACTCGACAATTCCCTTCCCCAAGGATTTCATTACCTCCGGAAGTCTTTTCCCAAAAATAAGAATTGCCACAATCAGGATAATAATCCACTCCCAACCACCTGGCATACCAAACATATCAATAACTCCTTCTATAAAAATTTAACGTCAGTAAAATATACTACCAGACTATTAGAAATCAATATATTTATTTTCAAAATTATTTTAAAAATATCGTTTATTAAACATTTTATCATATAAACACATTTCACATTTTCTTGTTCATTTCCGTAATGGCCTTAATTCCCGAAGTGCGCTAACCAAAAAAGAGATATCTTCAGCCATATCTACCTGAAAAGCCATTTGTTTGTTCAGAATCGGGTGGAAAAATTCAATTCTGTGTGCATGAAGCGCCTGTCTTTCAATTATTGACCCTTCGTCAGGAGCCCTTTCCTTACCAAGCAAATCCGAGCGAAAACAAGCATTGTATTTACTGTACATTTCATCTGCAACAACCGGATGCCCTATTGCCTGCATATGAACACGAATTTGATGTGTTCTCCCCGTCTTTGGCATTATCTTCACCAACGTATAGCCTCGAAAACGCTCGATTACCTCGTAAACTGAAGTTGCGTTTTTTCCCGTATCCCTTCTTACCGCCATCTTTTGTCTGTCAACTCTATGCCGTCCTATCGGCATATTTATTTCATTGGAATCAAATGCCACCTCGCCCTCTACAACTGCAAAATATTCCTTTTTCACAAGTCTTTTCTCAAACTGCATTGCAATGTGGGAGTGTACAGCATCGCTTTTTATCACAAGCATTACCCCGCTTGTATCTCTATCCAACCGGTGAACGATACCCGCTTTCAGGGGTCCGTTAATCTGAGAGAGATTTTGGCAATAAAAAGTAACTGCATTCACAAGAGTACCGGAAGGATGCCCTCCTGCAGGGTGTACTACCATATCATATGGTTTGTTAATCAACATTAAATAATCATCTTCGTAGATGATATTCAGAGGGATGTCTTCCGGTGTAATTTTGGTCTCTTCCGGCACAGGAACGGTAGCGGAAATCACGTCGCCTTTTTTTATGAAATAACTGCTTTTGACGACGTTTCCATTTACAACAATTGCACCCTCTTTTACTAGTTTTTGTATATACGTCCTCGAAAGGTCAGGAAAGCGGGAAGAAATAAATCTGTCTATTCTTTTACTTTCACCTACCCTCTTTATTTCCAATGTTACTTCTTTAACGTGTGCCTGGCTTTCCTGCAACATTATATTTATTTGATTACCGATAAACGGTACCGCGAAAGAGACGCCCAAATACTATCCGGTTCTGCCTCCACTGCCTTGTTGTAATTGAGAATGGCATTCTCCTTTTGACCTAATTTATCGTAGCAACGGCCTGCGTCCCACCCCCGTTGCGCTAAAAGAAAAACCTTATTCGATAGCAGGTTGTCATTAAATTGATTACAGGCTTCCTCTAAAAGTCCTTTTTCTTCATATGCATATCCCAGCGATTGTTTCGCAAGGAAAGCAATGGGATGGCCGCTGTATCTTTGCAAAAAATCATTATAAGCACGAATCGCTTCATCATAGTTTTTCAACTCATAATAAACATTGCCCTTCTGAAATAATATCCATGGCGTTGTGCCGGAAGACGCCAAAGCCTCCTCGATGTATTCGAATGATTCAATGGCATTGTTCAATGCCTCGTTTTTATCTTTTTCGGTTTTCCCTGCCTGAGCAGCCATTGCAAGATCGCTATTGATTCTCCACATACTCTGCCATGCGGTTTCATCTTTTCTGGACTTTGCTTTAACGAAAGTTACCGTCACTGCTGCAATAGAAATAACAACCGCAACGCCTATACCAATGAAAATTTTATATTTATTTAACACCCCAAGTATGTCAGATTTTGTATCAGTCATTTTTCTTTCTCTTTTATAAATCAATTAAAGTTTCTGCTTCTCTAAAAATATTTTCAATATCATCATCGTCCAAACCTGCTGCACGAATAATCAATTCAGCATACGCACGGTCCAACAAATCACCCGGCGCATGAGAATCTGAACCGATAACAAGCTTTGCCCCTACCTTTTTTGCCATTTTGGCGACGTGGCCATTTGCGTATGCATGGCCTTTCCTGCCGGATATTTCAAGCCTTACCCCCTTCTCTTTCGCCAAACGAGCATCATCAACGGAAATAAGCCCGGGATGCGTCAAAATATCAGCGCCAGCCTCTATCGCCGCCCTGTTTGTGCCCGGAATAACGGGTTCCGTAATTGTCTCCCCATGAACCAAAACAATGCACGCACCCAACTCTCTGGCTCTCTGAACCATTAATTTTATATGTTCCAGCCTGACATGCGTTAATTCAGCCCCTACGCACACCTTCATCCTGGTAGTAGATGCTATTTCCTGACATGCTTTTAATACATTGGGTATTACAATATCAATATTGGAGTAATCTGCATGATCGGTAATGGCCAGGCCCCGGAAACCTTTTACCTCGCAACGGCGGATAAGCTCGGAAGGCAAGAGTACACCATCGGAAAATAGCGTATGTGTGTGCAAATCAATCATAAGTATTTTTAATGCGCCCGAGACGATTCGAACGTCCGACCTACGGTTTAGGAAACCGTTGCTCTATCCTTCTGAGCTACGGGCGCATTAGTATAAAAGTCACTTTTTAACAATATATTACAGTATTTCTTAATATTCATTAATTGAAATATTTTATGCAATTTCTTCCGGCATGTTGCCACTTTTTGCATGCATTTGTTATCAATAATTATTTCCAGGCCGCTACAAAATTTCAATCGCGGTTATATTAACAAAATACCCATGGAATTTGAAACTGAAAAATAATGTGGTAAAAAAATATATCAAATATCTTGGTATAAATTTTACTGCATGACATCAAAAATAACACGAAAAAAACGATTTTGAAGGGTTTTAAACAATACAAAAAAGAACAGAAGGTATACCTTTTTATTCCCCTTATTTCACCGGAGAATATCATGTTATAACCAAAAACAAGACTTCTGGGTGCGTATGAGGATTCGATGCTTCGATTCTTCAAGAAAGGGGAAAACCGCCGGGACGTTCCATTATATACCGACTCAATCGTCAATCGAAAGGAGGTCATTCTTTCTTGCGCTGGAAAATGCCGCGAATGGCATCGGTTGCCCCTTTGCCGACGTCGCCGGCCCCTTCGAGGATGCCTTTACCCACACCTGTACCATGCTGAAACAGTTCGGTTCCCACTCCCAGCACGCCCTTGCCAATGTCGTTAATCATATCCAGCGGCAGCAGACCTTTACCCTGTTCCATTACACTCCTGGCGATAGTCTCCAAAATAATGTCAGTCAATTTGGCCACATTAATATCTTCGTTGGTTCCGAGATTGGTAAGCGTCATAGGCGCAACACTCAGCCTAACAGTGTCGGACTGTCCACGTATCGGCAGCAGTTTGGCCTCGACGGTCACGCCATTGATCTGGAGTTCCTTGATGAGAAGATTTTTGCCGGGCTCGTCCGTGGCGTCGTCCTTGGGCAGATTATTGAGGATATGCCGAAGATTGTTGGTCAGTCCCTTTTGTTCGATGGTCAGGTAGACATCATCCAGTTGGATTTTTTTAACCTCCACCGTATCGCTCAAGAGGGTACGAATATTAACGGAAATATAGGTATTGCCAACCTTCAGCACATTGGGATGCTGATAGCCTTCCGGGTTATCGACGATGAGGTTTTTTAAATTCAACGTTCCACCGAAAATCGACAGCGATACATCATCAAGATGTACCCCAACCTGCATCGATCGTTCGGCGCCGGCCTCGATCCCCACCTTCAATGCGCGGTCGCCGAACAACTTGGTAAGCAGCGCAACAACCGCTATCAAAACAACCAGCACCACCAAAATCGATATTAGAATTTTTGGCCCCTTTTTCATTTTTTTCTCCCGTAAAATTAGTGTTTTTTTGCAGCAACGCCTCTTGAACTTCAACACCGGACAATTTAACCCTGCAGGTGTCTGCATATGCTTCCGTAACCTCCTAGCGGATAATACGAAATAGACCGGTGCATTATACACGGCGCCATTGTTCAGTTCAAACGAAACCTCACTTGAAAACTCAATCATCGCCAGCTTGTGCTGCAACTGGAGGGTCAGGGTAACTCTCCAGGATTGGTGTGCCTTTAATGTATATGGAATACAAAATTACTGTTGTCCAAAAGAAGGCTACTCAGGGCATGGGCTTCAGTATTTGTGGAATACAACCAGCAAAAGGAAGGGTTAATATCGATTGCAGAATTTAAGTAACGCCAGGTTTGTAGATTTGATAGGTATTTTTACCCTTTGCCTTGGAAAGGTACAGGGCAACATCTGCCTGTTTAAATAAGCTTTCTGAATCATTTGCGTAGAGGGGGAAGATGGTGATACCTATGCTGGCAGTAGTATGAAGTTCGTGCTTCTCAATAAGAAAGGGCAGGCGAAATGCCTCCAGAATTTTCTGCGCAAACAGAGCGGCATCTTCTGTCTGAGCAAGGTCTGGAATGACGATTATAAATTCATCACCACCCATACGGGCAATTGTATCTCCTTCCCGCAAACATTGCATCAACCGTTCTGCGACAGCCTTGAGTAATAAATCACCCATTTGATGCCCGAAGGAGTCGTTAATCATTTTAAACCCATCCAGATCAAGCATTATAATTGCAACCATGTTTTTACTGCGAATTGCATGTGCCATGGCCACTTTCAATCGGTCATAGAGGAGGTTACGGTTGGGTAATTTAGTAAGGGCATCATGATATGCCATGTGGCTGATGAGTTTTTCCGACTCAACACGTGCTATTGCATTTCCCAAAATCTCTGACATGATATTGAGCAGTGTCACATCATCTTCAGACCATTGGCCGGTAGACCTTACGTTGTCAAAACCAATAAATCCAAGTAGTTTTTTTTCTATATATATTGGCAGGACCAATATTGACTTAATAGACTGTCTCTCAAATTCAATTTTTTCTGCGATTGCTTCATCCGGCATTTCAGAAACATCCTCAACATGAACGACCTTACCTTCCTGTAAGTTTTTTATTAACCAGGGAAATGCAATAACAGGAATGTTCTGAAGGTTATTCATTTCAGCGGTAACCCCCGAATCACACCACTCATGAGTATTATCCATAATAGTGCCGTTGTCCCGGGACTTAAAGAGATATGCCCTTCCTGCCCTGCACAACCGTCCGGCATCTGCCAGGGAAGCGTTAACAGCGGCATCAAAATCAGAAAGGGTTATAAATCGCCTGGAGATCGCCGCAACTGTTTTTTCAAAATTTGTCCTGTGTCGGAGCATTTCTTCAGCCAGCTTCCGTTGGGTAATATCCAGAACAACTCCAATCAACCCGGCGAGTTTGCCTTCCCTATCATTGAAAACTGCTTTATGGAAAAGAACGTTATGCACTGAGCCTTTGCTGTGTTTCACTACGGTTTCGTAAACCTGACTTCCCCTCCTATTAAACAATGCAGTATCGGCTTCGTGATAGCGATCTGCAAGCTCCGTGGGAGCAACATCATAGACGGTCTTGCCAATAATTTCTGCTTCCCGCATTCCTAAAAAATCCTCAAATGCGCTGTTGCAGCCGATATACTTACCATGTTCATCCTTATAAAATACCGGGGCTGGAATTGCATCCATAAGTGTCTGCAGGAACCGTTCTCTGTCCTTTAATGTTTCCCCAATCTCTTTATGCTCTGATACTTCTTTCTGAAGTTTCATTGTTTGCACAATTACGCTTTGTTCGTACACCTCCAGCAGTTGCTCCATGGCAACTATTTGATCCTTGAGCTTTTGAATTTCTGCGGTACGCACAAAAGCTTTTGCGGATTGAGCAAATACAGTATCTTCAAACGGCAGTACCGCTATTTTTACATTTGGCGCAAGGATTTTAAAAAGATCCGCCACTTTGTTAGTAATGGTACATTTCAGATACATAATGATCGCAAAGATATCACCCGAAGGAAACAGACCTCCAAATCCTATAACAGATTTTATCCCATAGGGAATAACAAATTCTTTCTGCGCAGGAATACAGGAGCTGCCAAGCGCCTCTGGTATGCAAAAGACGTTATACATTTTATCGTTTTTACTCAACAGAAACCGTGGGTCTGGCTTGATCACCATGTCTGTATCTAACCCCAACTGCGCAATAAGGTTTTTGATCATCGGAATCTGATCTACCATCTCTTCGCTTAAAAGCGGAATCGCCCTGTGCCCTTTTGAGGTTTTTCTGGAATTCCACGCCGGGTTTTCACCAACGGTCGCCAGGAGGGTCAGGCACTTCGTCTCCGGGAAAACAGTACTATTTCCTGACACATTTTTTGAAAAGTTTTGAAGTTCAGGGTCGAGCTTTGCAAATGTATGCGTTTTGAAAAAACGAACCAGCGAACATGCCTTATTGCCGCTCTGCCCATCAATCAAATTGACGTATAAATGATTAACAATGCTATTGGCAACTTCTTCCATGTTTTTTGCACCTTTGCCAATAGTGCGTACTACTTTACAACATTCCGTCATATCACGAATGGTAAAATTTGATACGTCATACATCGACGGTTTTTGGTTTTTTGAATTCACGGTCTTTCTCGCTTATAAATTATATTCCAGGTAACATATAGTCGGGCGACCACAAAGGGTCTCCTCTACGATATTACACTTCTGTGCCATGTACCATTCTTCACATTTTAGCCATACCCCTCACTTTTTCTGCGTAATTTTTCTTTTTTCCCTCAAAATCCCACGCTGTCAATTATCCTTGCAGTGAACAATCATATTTGATAACGTGCATATTATACTTGCCTTAACAAATTTCCCATTCCTTTTTCACCTTTTCTCATGAAAGGATTGAATTTCCACCAGGACAAAATAAATTGAAATTTGAAATAATCTACAAGGGGTGAGACCACCAAATATACTATCGAGGTAACTATTTATGGATAATGAGCTTACAATAAAAATTGCCGGTGAAGCAGGCCAGGGATTGCAAACTGTAGGAGGGGCATTATGTAATATGTTCAAAAATGCCGGGTTCTATATTTTTGCTGCCCAGGATTACATGTCAAGGATACGGGGGGGTAATAATTTTTATCAAATAAGAATCTCAGATAAACACCTCCATACACTACGCCAAAACTCCGACATCATGGTAGCCTTTGATAATAAAAGCGTTAATCTCCACAGAAAAGATATATCAAAAAACGGGGTAATTGTCCTCGATAAAAAGAGATTTAATATTACTGAAGAAGATAGCACATTTTTTGATATCCCTATGTACAACATAGCAAAGGAGGTTGGAGGGGACGAAATATTTGTTAATTCAGTTGCTTGTGGATTTTTGGCAGAAATGACCGGCGTGAACTTTAGCTACGTAGATAATGTATTAAGAACTGCATTCGCCGATAAGAAAAAGGATCTCATAGAAAAAAACAGAGAAACCGCTCATGCCGGATATGATTTTGCCAAAAATAATTTTAAACGGGATATCTTCAAAATAAAAAAAGGCAGTGCGAAAGACACCCTTTTAATGACCGCGAGTGATGCAATAGGATTAGGTGCAATTAAAGCAGGGTGTAAATTCTATTCTGCATACCCCATGACGCCTTCCACCGGCCTTGCAAACCTTATGGCACAATATGCAAAAAGATTTAACATGGTTGTCGAACAGGCAGAAGATGAGATTGCAGCAATAAACATGATAATCGGGGCATCCTTTGCAGGGGTGCGGTCAATGACTGGTACTTCCGGCGGGGGATTTGCCCTTATGGTAGAAGGCTTAAGCCTTGCCGGTATGACGGAAACCCCCATTGTAATTTATGAAGGGCAGAGACCAGGCCCCGCAACCGGTCTCCCCACACGAACAGAACAGGGAGACCTGGATTTTCTCATTTCTGCAGGTCATGGCGAATTTGCAAGGCTCATATTCTCGCCCGGTTCAATAGAAGAGGCATTTTACTTAACAATAAAAGCCTTTAATCTGGCAGAAAAATACCAGATACCTGTAATTATCATGTCAGACCAGCATTTAACAGACTCTTATAGAAATATCGAAATGTTTGATTTGGATAAAATAAAAGTACAAAGATATATTTTATCAAAGGAAGAGTCTAAAAATGTGAAAGATTATAAACGATATCAAATCACCGAATCAGGCATTTCTCCCAGGGCAATACCCTCATGGATAGAAGAGCCTGTCTATGCAGACAGTGATGAGCATACAGAAGAAGGGCACATAACCGAAGATGCGGGGATACGCACAATGATGGTTGAAAAAAGATTTTATAAAAAGATGGCAGGCCTTTCGAACGAAATAGAGAAACCCAAAGCGTTTGATGTAGAAGGCGCCGATTGTATTCTCATTGGTTTCGGTTCTACCTACGGTGTATTAAAAGAAACAAAGGAATCAATCGCTGATAAAAAAATAGGGTACATTCATCTGCCTCAAGTCTGGCCTTTCCCATCTGCCGATATGATTGAATTACTGAAGGGAGCGAAAAACACCGTTGTGGTAGAAAACAATGCCGGAGCCCAACTTGCAAGATTATTAAAACGGGAAACCGGGATTCAAGCCAATAGATCTATATTAAAATTTGATGGCAGACCTTTTAATTTAGACTTTCTTATCCAGCAAATCAGACAGGAGATATAATATGGTAGAAGTTCAGGATATTAAAAGCAGCGATGAGATAGCCTGGTGCCCCGGGTGTGGTAATTTCGGTATCCTTACTGCGGTAAAAAAATCTGTTGCCAAACTTGGCAGGGATTTGAAAGATGTCTTATTTGTTTCCGGAATAGGCCAGGCTGCAAAACTACCCCACTATATCAGATGCAACTGTTTTAACGGTCTTCATGGAAGGGCACTGCCGGTTGCCGTTGCAGCAAAAATTGCAAATCACAAATTAACAGTAGTGATTACTACCGGAGATGGTGACTGTTACGGTGAAGGTGGAAATCACTTTATTCATAATATACGAAGAAATTTAGACATAACGTTAATAGTTCACGATAACCAAATATACGGCCTTACAAAAGGGCAGGCATCACCAACAACAGATCCGGGATATCAAACAAAATTCCAACCTGAAGGGGTAATTGAAGAACCTCTTTGTCCCCTGGAAATGGCGATTGCTATTGGGGCAGGATTTGTTGCAAGGGGATATGCTGCAGATTATGAGCATCTTTCCTGGCTCATCCTTGAAGGAATAAAATATAAAGGTTTCGCTCTCATAGATGTATTGCAGCCCTGCGTATCATTTAATAAAAAGAACACCTTCGGATGGTATTCTAAAAGAATTTATAAAGTTAACGATGATGAATCATACAATCCGGAAGACAGGATGCTTGCTTTTCAGAAGTCCTGTGAATGGGGAGACAGGATCCCCATTGGTATAATTTACAGGGCAGAAAAAAAGACCTTTGAAGAAAAGACCGGGCTTTCGGAAAAGTCACCCCTCGTGGAAGAACAGATAGAAAATATAGATATAAGCGACATAGTACTGAATGATTTCACATAACTATGTGCAAAGATTAAAGCCCAAGTCCATGTTGATAAATATTCCATAGCTGCTTATGCATTTTTTTTGGTACGAAATTAAAATCTTTATATGACCACACGCTTACAGTAGATTGGATAAGCCCCATAAAAGCCATAGCAGATATCCTGGGATTGATGTCCTTTTTTATTAATCCCAATTTTACGCCGCTTAAAAGCAGTTTCTCTATTTTCCGCAGGTACTTCTGGATAAGCGCTAATATCTTTTTGCGTATGATTGGATCGCTAAACTGCATGGCTCCCATAATAACAACAAAGGAAGTCTTCCGACGATTTTTGGCTAAAGTAAGTTGTGCAAGTAAAATATTATTTAAATTTTGAATGGGGTTTTCATCCGTCATTGCATTGTCAACAGTATCCATAAGGGCTTCTTCTACATTATCTATCAATAAGCGCAGTATATCCCTTTTACTCTTAAAATGCCGGTAAATAGCCCCTTTGGTGGTTCCCATTTCTCCAGCTATTTCGCTTATGGTAACATGTTCAATCCCTTTAGAAGAAATAATAGCCCGAATAATGTCTACAATCTGCTGTCTCCTGATCTTCGTAGATTTTCTTACTTGCACACAATACCCCTCTTCTGTATATGAATTACAACAGGACTCTATAACTTCTCTACGGTTCTATGTAAAAATAAAAATATACAAGATTGAAAATGAAACTTAATTTTTAAGGTAAGGGCTTATACTATACTAAAGATGCCCATAAAATATGAATTTTAAATTGAAAATAGGGTAGCATGGACAAACTTTGTTTGTCTGTGTTGAACTGCGACGACATTGTCTATAAATCACAAATTGTAAGCCTCTTGAGTATATTCATTCCCGGGCAACAATTATAGTGTTTCTTAAGCATGCTGACGATGAGAATGTAATGCGGTGACGATTCAGTGGATTAAACGTTTTACAAGAAGTTTAATCGGCAGCCAGTTCGTCATGCTGAATGGAGTAATCATATAGCCCATGTTCCGGAAAGAAATTACTAAAGTCAAATTTGGCAAACACTTATAAACATTGATTCTGCGACTACATGTCTTTTGGAAGTCTTTTAATTACTGGCCGAAAACAACATTGGACATTCCAAGTT
>NZ_CAADGZ010000077.1:0-15648 GCF_900696675.1 uncultured Candidatus Kuenenia sp.
AGATCCCGCGTCCGCGGCAACAATCACATGAATTATTAGAGGCATTACAGATAAAGTTGCCAGAAGTATTGCCAAGCCGGAACATACGGGTAGTCACTAGAAAAAAGCTTGCTGTTCGGCGTAAAAGCCAATAAATATAAGGCTTTTACGGCACTTTTGTTTTTTGACTTGGGGTGAACATCCGTTGCAGGGGAAGATGTATAAAGCAACAATTTTTAGTCTCAATCCCTTCTACATCAGGTCAATGATTTCCACAAAAGAAATTACAAACCGGAGTATGCGATTTGTAAAAAAGTCTCAATCCCTTCTACATCAGGTCAATGATTTCCACATTATATCACTAGAGGTGTTAGATGAGTGAATTTCACGTCTCAATCCCTTCTACATCAGGTCAATGATTTCCACGATTATACGTAATCGTGCGTTGTGTCGTGAGTACGAGTGTCTCAATCCCTTCTACATCAGGTCAATGATTTCCACGCTGTCCCCACTTACGATTGGCGATTATGGCGAGATGTCTCAATCCCTTCTACATCAGGTCAATGATTTCCACATTGCGACCCTATGTGCATTCGATAAGCCGCGATGCATCGTCTCAATCCCTTCTACATCAGGTCAATGATTTCCACTTTATTTGTTGCGTTATTTTAGAGATATCAAAAAAAGTCTCAATCCCTTCTACATCAGGTCAATGATTTCCACAGCGGCATATGTAACTTTAGAATTAACAACTACTTGCAAGGCCATTTCCTGTAACCTCCACAATCTGTAATCATTACACATCGAAATTTTCATCCTTTCCATTAAAAAATTGTCTTAACCTCTTAAAACACAATCGATTATGATTTTCCTGTAACCACCCCCTTTTTAGCTATGTTTTAAAAATCCGCTAAATGCTTATCACACTTTAAATTACGTATATATTTTCAATCTTTGAGACCTTTCCCTTTCCCATTACTTCTATCCTTTTTTCACACCCGGCACAAATAGAATAAATACGGATACTGTCGTCTTCTGCGATTATAATCTCCTGTATTCTTTTTATCATTTTGCCTAAAAGCTTCTCATCCAAAATACATTCAAATACACTATACTGCACCCGGTCGCCAAAGTCTTCCAGGATTTTTGCGAGCTTTGTCCTTCTTCTTGTTTCCGGAATATCATAGGAAACCAAATAAAACATTGGTTATATCTCCATTACAAATGAAGTATAAGGAATATTATTTTGTATATGAGACGCTAAATTCTCCGCTTGTATGCGAAAACATTTTCTGAAGGTGGTGTTTTCTTTTTGTTGCGGATGAAGAAATTCCCTGTTTATCATTGTTTCATATTCCACAAAATACCGTTTCAATGGCTCTCGTTTCAAATACACCCCTCCCGTACTCGGATTAGCATAGAAATCTTCCTCGCAAAATATCCGGTTATTGATAAGATTCAGGGTGGTACGATCTGCAATGGGGGCACGAAACTCTTCCATCAAGTCAGACGCAAGGGAAGATCTGCCATAATCAATTCCATGATAATATCCAAGATAAGGATCAAAGCCCAGCCCGTCAAGGAGCGAGGATATTTCATTAAAAATCATCGTATAATTTAATGAAAGCAATGCATTCACGGGATCAGTTGACGGGTACTTTTTCCGTCCTGGAAAAGCAAATGCAGAAAGGATCATTTTCCCAAAAGACGTAAAATATACCCTGGCGGCATTTCCCTCTATACCAAAAAGCTGGCTGATGTTCGCCGCTGATTCCACTTCATTTAATCGCAGGGAAAGGTCGTCCATTTCTACATCAAAGCTATTGTGGGGGTGATTATACGAAAACGACCGTACCAGTTGTATACAATTTTGTATCTTCCCGCAAACAATTACTTTTGCAAAAGCCAGCCGAAAGTCGTCATTCCAATATTGTTTAAACTGTTGAACACGAAGGGTAATATTTTTGGTGGAAGGGGAGGTTATCTGTCCAATGAGTTTCCCTGTTCTCGTGAGAATAGCCATTTCTATTCCATGCTCAAAGAGTTCGTGTACCGCTTGTGTGGTAAACTGTACATTTCCAAATATGAGAACGGCGTCTATTTTATGGCATTGTACTTCAAGAAGCACTTTGTCATCCTTTTCAATAATTAACCGGTCACCGCTTTTCCGTAAAATGGAATTCTGTTCAGTCAGGTAGAGGTTTGCCACATTTTCCCTTGCTTTCTTTGCTTAAAATAAACTTCAAGGTCTAATGGTTTTGGAAAGAACAACACCTTCCGTTCCTTCTTTGGCCGGTCGAAAGGCACCATGATCATACTCTTTACAAAAATAACTCCCAGGAATTTAAAACCCTGGTCAAAGTTAATCACCTGTTCTTCATCCAGTTCTAAAAGAAGTTTTTCCAATATTTTCTTTGTTAATTTGAGTGATTCTTTTGCCATTCCGGAATTTTTGCAAAGGATGATGAAATCATCTGAAAATCGCACAAGCTTATATCCGTTACGAGTAAGTTCTTCATCGAATTCATCAAGATACAGATTTGCAAGAATCGGGGAGATGGGTGAACCTTGCGGAATCCCTTTTTTTAATGTGGTTACCGTTTTTCCATCCCATACTTCACCTTTTAGCCAGAGCCCTACCAGGTTTTGAATACATGGATCGTGAATATAACATTTGAATTTTAACAGGAGCAATGAATGATCCACACTATCGAAAAACGCATCGATATCTGCATCCACAACCCACTGATAACCCTGTTCATAATACTCCCTGACTTTATAAACCGCCTGTTTTACGGAACGGCCTTTCCGGTAGGCAAAGCTGCACTCTTCAAATTCTTTCTCAAGAACAGGTTCAATGAGTTGCAATACGGCTGCCTGTACTATCCGGTCTCTCACTGAAGGGATGCACAATGCCCTGGCCTCTCCGTTTCCCTTATCAACCAGGATTCTTAAAAGAGGGAGAGGAAAGTACGTTTGTTCCGTAAGCTCCTTGCGCATAATTCTTAGATTCAGATCAAGGTTTCCCTCATAACGTTCGATAGTAACACCATCCGCGCCTGCACAACCGTGGTTTTCCTTAACGGCATCAAAGGCGGAATATAAAGAGGAGTAATCCCACATTCAAATTCCCCTCGCATCTGCCCATATTCTATCCCAGTTATTCTTAAATGGGTCAAAAAGTGAAGGAAAATCTGGGTTTTTAGATATTACCAGTGCGGGGGAATCCTGCCCTCTTTTCCCTCTTTCTAAAATGCCTAAATAGATCTTCCTTTCGTCTATTATATACATCCACCAGGGAATAAACTCTTTGTGAAGACGTATTGCAATTTTCCCATTTTTAAACGGAGGTAGCGTTTTAAGCAAATCTATAGCACTATAAATACGCTCTCTTTCCACCGCTACGTCTTGTTCGATTAACAGACTTAATTGGGAGTTAAGCAAAGACATATCCGATTCAAGGCTGATACCTTTCTCATATGCAACCTGTCTTTTCAGAGCCGATGATTCAGGGTCTGTAAGTAAGAATAAATACCTATCGACAGAGCGATCTTTATCCGCCCATTTTCTAAACAGCTCAATTATTGAATTTGAACTTATCCCTAAATAAAAGAAGGACTTTTGCGCTTCATCAAATACCTTCTTATTTTCTGAAATATCAAAGGTATAATAGTATCCATTTAATCCGGACTTAATAAGCTTGAACAATCTCTTGTACTTTAGGTACAGTAAATAGATTGCAAAAACGAATAATAATCCGAAGGTTAGGATACTCAGCCGTAGTTTTCCAGATAATAACCATGGGATTGCAGAAATTAGGGCGGACACAAGAAGTGTAACTATAAGGTTGATCACAACGTCTTTGGGAAGATTCTTGATACTTTGGAAATTACTGGACATCCAACATCTCCTTAAATTGTTAATATGCCGAATTCGCCAATTTTTAATTCTTTCTCATTCTCATCCTCTACACAAGACCCAGGCATCCAGCAAATCCTTGCACTGCTTATTCTTTGCCCTGCCCCAATTTTCCCAGGACTGGTTTCAGGCGTTCCCCAATCTAATCCAACAAGAGGCTCTATATTCCCCTTTATCTTAAAATTCCTTTCGGTTTTAAGTTCTAAATGAGCCGGAATATAATTGTTTTTAGCCACCTTAATACATAAGCCTTCGTCCTTTGACATAATTTGATTGCCAAAGATTTTACCATTTGTAATTTCTTCTGTTTTTCCAGTCTCCAACGACAATCTTCCCCAACCGTATTTTTTATCACCGCCTACAAATATTTCCTCGATAGCTTTTTCCATAATTTTCAGTGTTAACACTCGCCCATTATAGCGTGCTCTGTCGTGAATAAAAACATATCCGACAAAATATACATTCTGGTGTTTTCCGACATCTTCACCTTCAATATAATGTGAAATAAAATCAGATTCATGAAGAGATTGGTCTTCCGCGGTATTGCTTTCCGGAAGGACGGCGGTTTGTCCGTAAGATTGAATAAAGAGCCGTTCAAAGTCAGACGCAGGGTATTTACCGTAGTGCAGACCATCATTTTGAAATTTTGGAAGAAGTGGATTTTGAAAATCAATAGCCGGATAAAAATAACTAACAAATATGTCTTCTTTTAGTACTTTTCCCACTCCCTGATAATCCTCGTGTTCATAAAGAGTTCGTACAATATTTGCGGTCATAGCGCCCCACATATTTTTGCCCGTAATATAGTATCGGGTAAGCTTAATATATCCGAGCGTATGCCAGCCAATATGGATAGGGCTTTTTGCCTGATAGACAAGTTTATATTTCTTCCAGCCCATTATGCACCATCCTCGTTTGAATTACTACCCAACGCTTTTGCATGATATCTGGCATAGACAAGGGTTCTTTCAAGAAGTTCTTTTGCCAGGAAAAGCGCATCAAGATTATTGGAAAGCTTGTTTCTTATCTCAGCAAGAGCATTCTTTTCTTCAGCCAATAAACCTTCGGGGATATTTTGTTGTAATAATCTATAATTTAATTTTCTGATGGCTTCTGCAGCTTGTTTCTCAGGGGTTTTAGTGCCATCTGGATTTTCCTTCCCCTGTGATTCCAGATAAAGCAAAGAAGCGTATATACCATCCTCTTGTAAGACACCAAGAGACTTTGTTATTAATGTTTCGGTCTTATTTTTATCCCTAAATATTTCAAATACTTTGTCAGCTATTTCATTACCTACTCCAGCACATTCCATATCAAGAATTTTCATCTGATCCCTCCATAAAAACCTTTAACCGCCCCATCCCTCTTGTATTCATCCCGCCAACACCAAGGCTTTCAAGATACCTGAGTCCCTTTTCCACATTGGATTTTATCCAGTCAGTGCCTGCACTGCTGCCGTTATCCTTTTCAGTGTCTGCACTGCTGTCGTTATTCTTTTTGAGTTCTTGTCCGTTTATCCTGAAATATTCAGGTTTGTTGTATACCACATCAAACCACATAATTGTTGATCTTGGTATTGCTTCATAAGTAAATAAAGCGCCTTCCTCGGCAGCTCCTGTGGCAGGATCAATTGCCACGGAGGTACGTACTTCAAGGTTGTCATTGACGATTCGCGAAAATACCTTATCAGAGACGAGAAAGAGCCTGTTCATAATATTATCTGGAATTCCTTTCAAACATGTTGATATTTTACTTAGTTCCGATGAATCAGATCCATTTGACTCTTCTTCTAACATCAACCAGCCAAAGTTAAGCTTGGTATGATTCGCTGACGCATTGAGCTGTTTAAATTTCCCCCAATCTGTCAACTTAATAGATATGTTATGTTCACGCAAAATACTTTCAGAGGTAATCCATACCGGACCAATCATCGAATGAACTGGGAAAAGTAAGATCCTTGCATCAAAAAATTGTGCAAGGCCTTGAAAACTATTGCCTTTTTTTGAAAAACCAAATGGTACACATACCCCACAATCTGGCTCACCGCAATGTCCTTCTCCTTCATCAGCACCTTTACCGGCACAACTCAAATAAACATCTTTGCCGTCTTTATCTTTTTTTATTGCAGGACCATCACTATTGGGTTTTATAATCGCCTTGTCTTCACTTAAATACTTTATTTTCGCACCATTCTCCAAAAAGGCATAGTCAGGTAGTTGATACTTCCACAACTTATACTTTTTATAGTCAACCACCCATCCTTCTGAAGTTTTTTTCGGAATCTCAAAATTTTCGTTCTGTATCGCCATTGCAGTATATGCCCTTGTTGCCCCGGAAATGCTTGAACCCGGTATCTTGGGAAGATTTGTCCCCGGTTCTCTGATAATCGTATTGTCAACCCTCCCCAACCGGTATCCTCCTGTGCCGACATGCACAGGGTCAAGTGTCATTGTATAGTAAGTCTTTTTTACAAAAGGATCAGTCATTTTTGATTCCTCCTTTAATCTACGTTATTCTTTCCTTTAATATGCCAAGATAAAGTTCAAGTGTGTCGAAGAACAAACCATTTTTAATGGTTTCTTTAAGCAAGTCGCTGCTGCCGTCATCAATTTCTTTAAATTCCTTTTTTATTGATGAGGTAACCAGATTTACCCATTTTTCGTACTGTTCCGATGTCTTATTTCCAATATCCACGTCCCATTCCTGATATTTTGTAAGCCAGAGCGATTGCAGGTTTCTGAGCTTTGTATCCGTAATTCCCGCTAGTTGTTTTCCCTGTAACAGTTTTTCCCAGACACACATAATTTTCTGGTTTAGCTCATCAAGCAGGAATGGCTTTGATTTATAATTCGCAACACTGGATTTTCGTCTGCCATGTTTATCCAGACAAATATCATGCCTTCTTGTGTTTGAATCGAGAAATTCAAAATCATAATAGTTGGGATACATGCAGAGTGTGTCGCCTTTTTCTACTTCTTTAAAGTGAATTACATCTCCGGCAACAGTCTTAAAATAATTCTTCCTGCCCGAATAGTCTTTGCTATGTCTTTTCACAACAAAATAGGAGTGGTGATAATCATCTTCACAGTTGCCAAGTTTATGTGGAAGGCACCATTTTAATGTCCTGCCGTACCTTTCAATTTCACACATGAGAGTTAAACTCATATCAGAGGTATCTTCTTTCTTATCGATAACCGTATACTCTACATTTTCTTTTCTAAGTTTATCGAAATTTGTAATCATCCGTTTACCTGCATCCAGTACAACAAACATGGGCATCTTGACACCAAAAAAGATATTTCCGATGCTGAAGGGAAGTCTGCCCATAACCTTGCCAAAACGTTTTATATACTCCCGGTAAATAAGGTAGGATATTTCAACTGCCCTGTCTGCAGGTACAATTACCATAAAGAGATTTGGAGAAACCGTCATAGTACGGCAGGGGAATAAAGTTTTGCTAATCTTGCAGTCTGCTATCTGATATTTATTGCCAAAAAGACCGCGAATTTCTTTATCAAGAATTCTGATATGTTTTCCTTTCAACTCATTTGAAAATGTCTCTACTGAATACCTTACCCCTACAACTTCAACTTCACCACTTTCATATAAAAGTTCAATCTTTTCTCTTGTCTCAACCACTTCAGCCTCAATGGTTCCTTTTCCCCAGTCATATAATTTAGCTTCCTTTATTGGTTTTAATTTGAGTCTCAGGCGGTTAAACTCAGGAAGCAGTTCTGTCAGCAAGTTTTTTGAAATATCCTGGAAAAATCCAAGAGTAGTATCCCATACATTGAGAACAGTTGACGGTGTTGGAGTCTTGGCATTAAGCAGGTTATAAATATCAATATTTTTATCTTCATTTTTTGCCTGATCGAGGAGTCTATCCCACTTTTTTCTTGTCTCATCTATATTATCCCTGAAGAGAGATCCCCTATCAACCGTTCTGTCATATAAGAATGCAGTATGTCCTGCCCGTTTTTGATCCGTCGCTTTATGGAGAGCATCAATATCCGCCACGATTCTGCTGTATTTAAATTCGCCATATGCCTGCCTATCAAGAAATTTCTTAATCTCTTCTCCTTCTTTCTCAAACTGCTTCACATTAACAATATTTTCTACCTCTCTTTCTAGCCCGTTTGCCTCTGTTACAAACAGGCTCCTGATCCTCCTGCCATTAAGCCAGTCATCAAGGACAAAACTTGCCGTAATCAGGGCCGCCCGTCTGTTTTTATCGACAATTTCATCAATAAAAACTGTCTCTCCACGTGCAGATATCTCTTTTCCACTCCTTCTCTCTCTACAAACACTACATAACTTCTTCCTCACTTTTTCATCTTCTACCTGTCTTAAGCGGCATACAGGGCAAATGGTTTTACCGTCGTCGTATTTTAAATAAGATTCAATAGTTCTAAACCCTCGAACCTCACTGGAAAAGCGGTATGATGCCTTTTCCTTCATTTTGTTTATAGCTCTGCATAAATGTGTCAATGTGTTTATATATACAGTTTCACCTTCTTTCAGTGGAGTGCCATGTCCGTTCTTATTTTCTAATCGGTCAATATAAACAATATGCGGCTGAAGCTCACCTTCAGACTTTTTAGCAGCCTTTTCGTATATATTTTTCTTGATTTCGTTCCATATACAATTCAGGTTTTTCTCCAAGTTAACAGGCACAATAAAATATATTCCGTTATCGTCAGAATAGACCTCGTTGCCTATCGGGCACTCATATTCTATAATGTTTTTGATCTCATCCTGGACTTTCTCAATAACCTCTTTTCTCCCCACAATATCCCCTATCTTCTGACCGTAAGACATAAACCGCATACCATCCCAACCTATACCGAGTATACCGAATTTCACTTTTTCAAAATCGTATATCCTGCTTTCTTTTTCACTAAACAGATTATGGACGGTCAACACCTTCAGAATGGAGGCTACGGCATAGGAGTGTTCCCAGAGGGTTGTATCATTTGACGGCCTGGTAGTGTCGGCAAGCCCTTTGTCAAAGGCATCCTTTATACCTTTAAGGATTTTTAATCTATCTTCATTTTTAAAATCTTCAAAATATCCAGGAAGATGTAGGTTTAAGAATGTATATAGTTTTTCTCTTGCTACCTCCTGACTTTCAAAGGTTATCACTCTATCTGTTTCATATCCAAAGACATTCGATCTGAATAAAGTTCTCTTCTGCTCTGCGCTCCACAGCGGATTATTCCTGTCAATGGAGGAATCCACTCCATCAGCCGCCTTTAACATCTTATTTATCATTATATCCTTTCCACCTTCGTCCGGTTTAACATGATAGTCGATAGCCTGTTCTATAGAAAATTCCGGTTCGCCAAGGTCGTCTCCTCCAAATTTTCTGATAATTTCACTTATAGTTTTATTAAAATCAGATGGGATCATTGATTCATATTCTTCATGTTTATCAATGTAAAATCTTTCGTGAGGGTCTTTTTCATAGCCACAAGGATCACTTTGCCACTGCTGCCTGTATTCAAGGAATACCTTGCTGAGTTTACCAATATCGTGCAAGAGACCAGCAAGTTCTACGAAGAGGATTTGGTTGCTATTTGCGTTTAGTTTATCTATCATTTTTCATTATCTCCTCTTCCACTTTTTCTATATAATCCCGCATTTCCAGGAAAGAAGAAAATGTCTCACTATTGGACTGATTGGTTGGTAGCCTAGAACTTAAAAGTTCACTGAAAGTAGAATACGTTTTTTTCTTGGTAATTTCCGGTTTTACAGGTTCTTGTTTTGCTTGTTTATCTTTATTTCCTGACATTTCAAATATACCCTTAATGTCCTTCTCGGCTACCCCAAAACCACTGCTTTTTTTGGCAGAAAAACCGTAAGTTAACATCATTTCTTTAAGAGAATCACTGACCATGTTTATATCTCCGGTCACTTGTTTCTTAATTTCTCCCGATAGTTTGCCCATGAGGTCGAAAGGCACATAGAGAAGGCTGAATGTTCCCGTTGCTCCATCTGGCACACTTTCGATGTAGATAGGTACTGTGCCTGCCTTTGTTTTTCTGTCATGTGGATTGATGACTTCCAGGCTTATTTTATCAAAGAAAGTAGGATAAAAATTAAGCCTGCCCCTCCTTAGACCTTCTTTGTTAGATGGGTTTCTCATTATCATTTTAAAGTCGTCCTTTTTTTCTGGCATAAGTGAATCAAAATACCTTTCTTCGGCCTCATTTTCGTTACCAAACAAATTTGATATTTGTACTCTTTTCTTAAATCTCTCGTTTATGTCTGTATTCATCTCTAATAATCTGCCGGCTGTCCATCGCATATTGCCCTTCCAGGTACTTCCAGATACCATGGGAACTTTAAAAACTTTATCTTTTTTGATATGATTGTCGCAGATATAGAACACTTCATCGTCTTTTGAAATATACGATGTGGCAAGTTTGAATGTGAATTGGAGAAAGAAGGAGAAAGGTGGAAGACTTTTGATATCAATGGTCGGTTTTTTCAGAGATAAACTTTCCAACGAACCCAACATTTCCGTAATGAATCTCGAATAACATGAAACTAAGGTTTTTTCATTTTTGATACCATTTTTCCCATAAACTAGAAGTTTATGTTTTTCTTTATCACCGTCGGTTTTTAGAAGCTTAATCTGTGAATAACAATTAAAACCTTTCTTCTCTGATTCTGACCATTCATAAGCATACCAATCAAAGTTCATCCAATACCTCCTTGCCTGTTTTCATCTCGTATTTGATACTTTTTCCGTTTAATATTTTTTCTATCTCAGTCTTACTATCATATGGCTCTGATGCATTTCTTCCATACCCAAAACACCGAGGGAAGAAATCCTGTTTTACGCAATCCGCCTTCTTATCACAACGAGTAAGCCCATGGAAAGAGAAAATCTTTTTGCTTTCGCTGCCACTCTGTAGGTTTCGCTTTTCAATCGCCGCTTGTAAATAATCTGGGACGTTCCTTATCGCTTTCCTATTTTTATCTTTTTTGTCTTTAATATAACCACCCAGAAAAACTTGAAATTCTGAAGCGTGGTTGTCGTAAAATTTAGGGTTAGTATCTCTTCCTACTAACGTATTATGTTGTATGCGGTTTATATACGCCCCTTTTACAAACCAAAAGTTACTCAAATCCGGCCAATCGGGTTCGTTTGTAGAAAGCTTGTCATTGTCAGCAAATTTACTTGGCCTATTGGATGCAATTGGCCCATTTTGATAATCCAATAACCCGTAGTCAACATGATTGTGTTTCCAATAACTTTCACAATTTTTGTAAGGGACTTCGGATGGTTTCAAAACGGTTTTTCCACCAATAGCCCCATATTCCACGATGAGTTTAATTGTCGCAGGGAGTAGCTTCTTCTCGCAAAGTGTAAGTATTTTCCTTTCTATGAATTTAAGCGTAAAAGGACCGCCCCGCTTAATCTGTCTTGTAATAACAGACTCGGAATTATCTTCTATCCGTAGAATAAACTTGCCGCCCCAGTTTGTGCATCCAAACATTTGACAGGCAGGGCAAATTAGTGAATTTAATGCCTCTTCTTCTGTCTTTCCGCCACACTTTTTCTTTTCAAACTCTTTCAGATCAAGAGCGCATCTCTTTTTATCATTGGAGGGATCACAGGCATAACCATTAAGTCCCCGGATCAATACTTCATACCACCATCTTATAGAACCCTTGATGCCTGTTAAATGCAAAATACTGTTGTCATTTCTTTCAACCCCACCCGTCCACATCGGCGTCAATGTCTTTAATTTAAATTTCATGCATCCTCCTTGAATAGTAATGGATGTTTGTTGTTACTTTAATCCTTTTATCAGCATTCTTATCCCTTTCCTCTTTATCTCCTCAGCCAGCATTCCTCCAATATCAAAATCCTAGGGCCTGAAATGGAGTGACTCTATACGATTACCAATCTTTCGCCTCAACGGCACGATCCTTTTGCAATCTAAAAATCAGTCTCCTGTAACATCAGCCTGTCTCAGTGACCAAGTTTGTCAGTTGTCAGATTTCAGTGCGACGGGTCTGTTGCTTTTTTACACAGTGCAATCCCTTCTACATCAGGTCAATAATTCCCACGACAGCATATGTAACTTTAGAATCAACAACCACTTGCAAGGCCATTTCCTGTAACCACCACAATCTGTAATCATTACACATCGAAATTTTTATCCTTTCCCTTAAAAAATTGTCTTAACCTCTTAAAACACAATTGATTATGATTTTCCTGTAACCATCCCCTTTTTTAACTATGTTTCTAAAATCCGTTAACTCTTTAAAACATAATCTGTTATGCACGGATTTAGGACTTTCTCTCTTTTTTCTGGCAACAAGGTAAAAACTCCTTATCCATCTCCTTATTTTGCTTTTTTTACTTATTTGAAGACTTCATTATTTCATATCTCCCAAGACCGAATGACGTCCCTTTTCCAATATGGATAAATTCCCCTAATTTGAGAAAGGGTATAAATTCGGAGTTATTACCCTCATAGGTAACAGTTCCCAAAACACCACCAAGGGACATCCACTGCTCCTGCCGCGTGGAATACCGATTCCAATCATACCAGTGAAGGTCAGAGTGTGTTTGCCTGATAGTGGATGCCTTTTCGATTAATCCTTTAAAATCAACTTCCAATCTTTCTTCACAATGGAAATATGATAAAGACGAAATGCGCCTCAGAAGGTTTCGGACAAGGACGTGGAATTCAAGGATATCCGTAATGTGACCGTTAAAACGAAGCCGTACAGGGGTTTTCAGGGAAATATGCAGGGTATCATTATCAGAACTGCCATTGTGGTGTTGTAACTGCCTGGAGTCAATGACGGGAAATTGGTTGGCAAGTATCTGGTCTTGGCCGTTATAGATAGGAACCGATTCATCGTTAATGCCGGTTCCCTCAACAAGGGTAAGGTCATATTTGCCCCTGCCCTTACCGATACCCTGTCTCCCCAGTTCGGTAAAGGTATAGATAAAATAAGGCAAATACTCTATGGCCTTGCCAATGAGGATAAGATTGAAGGGAAATGATTCTCCGGGGGTATAAAGAAGCTTTTCATCTGCAGGGGGTTCTATGACAAAAGGATGGGGCACTTTGGGGTAGAGACGAAGCATCCCGGCGTCTTCCGGGGGCGGAGTTTCAAAGATATATGCGTAAATGCATTTTTGTTTCAGCATGCAGTTATCGCATGGTTTTCCCTTTACCACACAGACGATTTTTTTAAAGGCATACCCAAATCCACCGCGAAATACCGCCCCCTTATATGCAGGAAAACGTATGTGGTCTTTCGCACACACGGTGAATCTGAATCTCGCCAAACGGAATGAGATGGGCATTCAATATTTCCAAAACAGAAAAGTTTTTTGAGAAATAAACACCACCCTGCTGAAAACTCACTCCCCGATGGCTAAACACTATAGTTTTAATATTGGGGAAAATCAATAAGAAAATGGAAGGGGAAATATACCGGATATAAACGCACCGGAAAAGAAATGCGTTCACCGCAAATCATAAAAAACGCAAAGGTCTTTAAAGCAATTCCGGAATAAAAGATTACTGTGTAAGAATGGTGAAAGGCCTGAAGATTAGTGATAATTTAGTTTATTTAAACAAGGGGTTTATCCAATACACTCTTTTGCGTGAGATGGTGGGCGATACTGGACTCGAACCAGTGACCTCTTGCTTGTCGAGCAAGCGCTCTAGCCAACTGAGCTAAACGCCCATATAATGTTTCGGAGAAATTCTGTAACGGTTATTGATGTGGTCGGGTATGATCAACTACGGAATAATGTTATTAAAATTATTGTTTATTGTCAAGGCAATAAGTAGTTTATACGATTGTGATAATTTACCGCCTAAGTGGCCGGAAACGCTGAGAAACGAAGGGCAGAAGAAATTTTTATAATATATTTTCATTTTCCACAATCTCCAATTCCCTGTTATAATTTAACAAATGCTGTTTTTACTTAGCCACTCCCGCCTCCAATAGGCAGGCATAGTATCGTGCATCGTGTTTAACGTTTTTTTTAATCGTGTTATGAAAGTACTTGGTATTGAAACATCCGGGAATATCGGGGGTATTTCCCTTTGTGAGAATCAACAATGTATTATCACAAAAACATTCAGCGGTATCGTACAACATGAAAGGGAGCTCGTCCCTGCCATTAAGGATGCTTTAGAAGAGGCACACTGGCAGATCAACGATATTGAAGTTATCGCAGTGAATGTGGGACCTGGTTCCTATACGGGATTAAGGATTGGCGTTACTTGCGCAAAGACCCTCGGATACGCGCTGAACAGGCCGGTCGTTGATGTGCCAATATTTGATATCATCGCGGAAAATTACCACTCGGACGGTACGTTATCCCTCTGCCCGATAATTGACGCCAGACGCAAGCACGTATACGCATGTGTTTACCTATTTGAAGGAAACCGGAAAAAAAGGCTAACGGAATTTCTGGTAATTGAGCCGGAGAAGTTGTTGGCTCTTCTCCCAAGACCGGTAACTATTTTCGGAGATGGCATTCCGCTCTACAAGGAGGTTTTTTCTCAGGAAGATATTATCATTGAAGCGGAATACTATGCTATACCAAAACCGGAGCACGTTGCGTTGCTGGGAGAAAAATTGTATATGTCAGGATATCAATGTGCACTTGAAAAACTCTTGCCTCTTTATTTACAGAGGTAGTAAGTGGTTGAAAAGAAAGGCCATCAGATATGAGGCGCTTATTTAGAAGTAATCGTCACCTTTAATTTTGATTTAATCCCATTCACCTTAAATACAACCGTTGCCTTTCCTGTTTTCTTCTTCGCCGTGATGATGAAAGCGATTTGTCCAATTTCATCCGTTGTTCCGGTCTCCCGGGAAAGTGATATGCGTTTTTTTCCCTTCTTTATGGTTGCCTTAACAGAGATACCCTCAGCAACTCAATCATTTCCACCTTTCACAGTGACAACTATTTCACGATTTTCTCATTTTTGAAGTTCTAATGCGTTCTTAGAAAGTTGAATGGTTTCCGCATCACGCTTGCCGTCTGTTAAAGCAAGAGGTTAGCGTTGGTGTGGGTGGTATTATTACTGCTGCTGTATTATAAATATAATCGTTTTCCGATTAGTTACTCTCCTGTTATTTCAAGGGTTTGGTTGGATTCAATACCGGTAAGTGTCATAGTCTTTCCATTCGGCCAGGTAATTTTCAGTGTAGTGATTCTATCATCGCCGCCCAGGCCAAAATGAACCCACAGACTATCCTGCGAACAAAAACCTGATCCGCCGTCTACTTCCCTTACTTGTGAACCGGAATCGGTTGTAATTTCAATCCTTGCACCAATCCCCGCCCTATTATTTGTTGTGCCAATAGTTTTAATAATAATCCAATGATTATCGTTGCCATTATTATGATACAGCCGGTTTGTTTCTTTGCAGTTAACAACATAAAGATCCATAAATCCGTTATTATTATAATCACCCCATGCCGCCCCCATTCCTCTTCAAGAATTATAGTAAAAAGCATTTATTTTTATAAAAATCTGTTTTTTTCTTGCATTCGAATTGTTTCTAGAGTATTAAATTCTGTATGAATCCATTTCTCAGTGAAAAAACCCGAATAGAATTTAAAAAAGCACATAAGAAAGAGCCTCATAGACGTCATGCCGACCGAATCAAAGCTATACTTCTTCTTGATTCAGGATGGAGTTATGAAGAAGTAGCAGAGGCGCTCTTGTTAGACGATCAAACAATCAGGAATTAC
>NZ_CAADGZ010000078.1:0-15204 GCF_900696675.1 uncultured Candidatus Kuenenia sp.
AAGAGGTTTCAGGTTTCTCGGATACGATTTCAAGGGCAAGTATAAGGGTATAAGCACGAAATCACTGAACAAACTCAAGAGCCTGTCCTGAGCCTGCCGAAGGAACAACATCAGAGACATCACCAGACGTACACAGGGCGTCAATCTGCAAGCCATTGTTGATACATTAAACCCTGTAATTCGTGGGCATGTCAACTATTTTCGGCTGGGCAATGTACAAAAGGTATATCGCTCATTAGACTGTTGGGTACGCATGAGACTGAGATGTTTCAAGTTCTCAAGAAAATGGAGAACAGACAACAAGCGTTTCCCTGTTCACCGATTCTTTAAAATGGGGTTACTCTCATTCGAAAGAGAATTTCTTAAGGCGTGTGCTAAAGCATGATGTTTGACTTTTCTCTGTTATAGAGCAACACGTCGGGGTCGCTAACTACGAGAAAGACGTATGGTTTAAAAAGGATGCTTTGTCACGTTGTCCAAAGTATCTGGCGACGAGTGGGGGTTGGAGGCTAATGGCCTCCAGCCTACCAGCTATTCGCGCTACACCCCCGCTATTGAAGTATATTCTGTCGACGAGGTATTCCTTGATATTGCCGGTTCTATTCCTCTTTTTAATAGCATAGAGCATATTGCAAAGAAAATAAAACAGGATATCCACAAACACCTTGGAAGATTGACCTGCTCCATCGGCATTGCCCCAAACAAACTCCTGGCAAAACTTGGCAGCAATATGAAAAAACCCGACGGACTTTTTATTATAGAGGAAAAAGACATCCGTTCATTGCTGGAAAACTTGCCGGTACAGGAACTCTGGGGAATCGGTCCAAAACTGGCAAAACACCTGGCCGCTATTGGAATCACCACATGCGGAGAACTCGGGCGGGCACAGGTAACGCAGTTAAAACACACATTCGGCATTATCGGCGAACGCTTGGTACTTATAGCGCAGGGGATTGATGATAGTCCCGTAATACCGTCAGAAAAAGAATCTGACGCAAAATCGGTAGGCCACAGCATGACCCTTGAAAAAGACATCCTCGATAAGGAAACCATTGAAAGAATGATTCTTCAATTGTCAGAAATGGTTGGCCGGAGAATGCGTAAAGGGGGGTATTCCGGCAGAACGGTAACCCTCACCATCCGCTATTCGGATTTCAGCACCCTTACCAAAAGTAAAACCATTGGAACGCCAATAAATGACGGATTAAATATTTATCTCGTTGCCTGTGATATATTGAATGCTACCAGACATTGCCATCCGATACGGTTACTAGGAGTATGCTTAAGCAACCTGCACAAGGATTATACACAAATACCCCTTTTCCCGGCAGAAAGGACAAAGCAAAAAGTTGTGCGTGTTATGGACGAGATAAACAACCGTTATGGGGAATTCAGTATCACATCTGGCACGCTGATGAATCGTTACCACCATAAAGGCGTCATTTCTCCGGCATGGAGGCCAAAAGGTATTAAATGCATCAATTTTGCCAATCAGGTGAGGAAAAAGAAACCGTCATAACATATCATATTTTGTGCTTCATGCTTATTCGGTAAACATGCAAATCTCTCTGGAAGCACAAAGAGCCGGGACGTGGTTTTGCCACTTTTCCCCGGCTCTTCGCTTGTTTTACCTCTTACTACTTACCACAACTATATAAAATGCTGTTAATAACCTCTCTTATTTTACAAGATATCCAGGATAAAAATCTGGTCCCGGAATGTTATCCCACTGCGCACCCAGGTCTATCCACTCTACTATCGCATATCTCTCATCCTGAGTAAGGAATTTATTGTGCAATAAACGACCCTCTATCGGGAATATCTTCTCCCTGGGAGCATTCGCGCTTAACTCAGCTTCATACAACCTCCATACCAACAAACTGTTGATCGCTGCTGACGGATTAACATATTTTCCGCCAATGTTCGGGTCTTTCCCCCTCTGCGGCTCAAGCAAGCTGTTGTATGCACGACTGTATGCTGCTATACCATCTACACTTACCAATTCCAATCCGCCACCAAGGTTCGGAGGATTGTTCGAATCATGACACATCGCACACTTCGCATCAAGTATCGGCTGAATGTCCCTGCGGAAATCCACCGTCCTCTGCTTATCCAGCGTCAATCCTTCCACCGGCTGTGATGTCGTTCCGGATGGACCACCATAGTAAATGTCAGATGGTACTACTACATCCTCTCCATGTTTTACGCCCTTGTAATTCCCATCGTTGTCAAACTTCAAATACCTGAACGCAAATGGTGAATCATAGTGGCTTCTGTCATCATACCACCAGTTGTACAACGCCTTTGCATGGATGTTCTTGAACGCCCTTCCACGATATGATCCATAGTGACATCCACTACAAATCCTGCCATGATATGGCCTTAAATATGCCCAGGTTAAAGCAGTCTGTACGGACATACCCTTATCATCCAATATCTGCATGTAATAAGGAACATCTGAAAGCTGGGATGTAACTGTTGAACCATCGCTCTCTACATATTGATACCCGATGATACCCCTCTGCTGAAATGCTGTACCTGAATTGCTGCTTGATCTCTCTCCACCAAGAAGATGTGCTCCAGCCCCTACCCTGAAACGGGTTGAATCCGGTTCTACACACTGATATCCCTGGATGATTCTTACTGCCTTGATATCTCCATGGCTTACGTTTTTTGCCTTCTGATGCGGATAAGGACCTACAGGCTGATCTGACAATGTCGTATCAAAGCATATCCATGTTCCCCATGAATGCGGATATCCTTCCACCTTCACCTGATCAAACGGCTGATACGTTACGACCGTTACACCAAAGTTCTTACCGGCGGTAAAGGTGTTAATCCACCTTGGCTTGTACTTCACATAAACCGGCGCAGGCTGGTGATCATTCCAGTTAGGATCATCATATACCTTGTCCCCTGCAGCACATTTGCTAAAATTAAACCAGTATATGCCAAAATCCCCTCTTTCTGCATAGGATACCAACATCCTGTCGTCCGGAAGCGGATATGGACTCCTGTACAATCCACCATCTTTTCCTGTCAACTTCTCATACGTCTTGTTGAACGGAGCATCCCAGCTCACCGCTGCCAACTGACCTACGCCCCAATTCATGTACGGAGACTCAACATAGACAATCTTCCTGTCTCCAAAGGTGATCTTCGCCTGAGACCTTCCGCTGGTGCCACCGATTTCCCCATCACAGTTTCCATAGATAGGCCTTGGATACGCACCATCCCAGTTGTCCACACAAATCATCACCCTGCCTTCTCCGCCAGCCCTGCTGCCATTTGCCTGCACGCTTGAGAAAAGGATGTTTCCGTCAGGAGTTAACCATGGATCAAAGTTGGAACTTAAATTGTAGGTGATCTGGTCTATCGTGGTATTGAGGTGCGGAAACTCTATGCCAGATAGCACGTGTCCGGTGATTCTCTGTATAATCTTACCGCCCTGCGTATCCAAACGGTAAAGATTATACGCATATGGATTGTGGAACTCATCCATTACGCCTTCCGGTGAACCTGAAAATATTATCATGCCCGTCTTCTCTACCATGCCATGCTCTTTCCAGTCCCCTTCAAAATACCGGTCACGCCATATGATACGGCCTTCGCCTTCTTCAATACTTCCCGCTGCATAATAAATCGGTGAACGGCAGGTTCCCTTAAGATCAGTCATCTGCCTTAAACCACTGCCATCTATGTTCATTTCCCATATCTGGCACCCGCCGCCTTTCTTGTGTACCCCGGCAAACGCAAATTTCTTGCCGTCCCAATAGGTGCATGGATCAAAGGCTGTTGCAAAATCATTGGTCAATACCTTCAATTCCTTTGTGTTTAAATCAAATAACACTATCCGGCTTCCCTCCGGTATATAGTGCGGATAGTTCTGGTACGGATCCCCTTTGGCTGTCCTCGGCGACTGCGTAAACAATATCTGACTCACAGGACCCTGCACCTCTTTTGACATCCCACTATAATCAGTCCATAAGGCCTTCCCCTGCACCGGGCCGCCTGTCATTACAGGCTCAGCATTCACAAGGGTACTCCCACAGACCAACGCACCCGCTACAAACGCCGATGCTATCACTCCTAATTTCCTCTTACCCATCTATTGGCCTTCTCCTTTCACTTATTGTCCTTAAATTTTTATCGCTTATACTACACATTCATACACTTCTCTCTTATAACGCCTTCAGGTACTCCACCAAATCCTGGAGCTCCTGCTGCTTTAAATGAGACGTCCTTCCATGCATGTCCTTATCATTTACCGTGTTGTTTATGGTGTCCATCAATGTCCTTGCACCACCATCATGGAAATAGGTGCCTGATGCATAGATGTCTCTCAATGTCGGCGTATCAAATTCCTTCACAAGATCCAATCCAATGATCGGCGTGTTGCTCTCAACACCATATGGATCCTCACCTGCCTCTAACGCCGATATGTTAAATACCTTCCCAGGTGTTGACCTGAAACCATTTACACCTACCCTGCCGGTTCCTACATCATGTGTCTGTGCATCACTGAACAATGCCCTCGGATCCATCGGATCGCCAGGATGACACTCAAGACATCCTACCTTCGGATCCTCAAATATCTTCTGACCCCTCTTCTGGGCCTCCGTTAAACTTCCATCCGCATTCCTGAACGGACTCCCGGTAAATTCCAACGCCCTGATGTAACAAATGAGCGCCTCTAATCTCATCGGAGAAAAATTCTCACTCCTGAACACAAATCCAGGATCCCTTCCACATACCCTGTCAAGTGAACTGGTTGCCCCTACTATTTCATCAGGATGACCAGTGAACCCCTCATGCCTGAACGGAGGAAGATATCGGCCGCCACGAATATACTTCGTGTTCTTCCAGCTACCCCATCCTTCATCTCCCAAATCCCAAATCAAACCGGTTGTCTGGCCTCTCTCATAATGACAACTGGCGCATGAGTATGATCCCTGCAAACTCCACGCTGCATCGTTAAACTGGAACTGCCCGTATCTTACCAGCTCACTCTTAAAAGGTGAATGCTTTACACGGAAATGCACTTCCGGCACTGTCAAAGGTTCTTCCCTTCCCAGCGGTTCCCACGTAGCTCCCGTCTGGATCGTGGAAATTACCCGCGGCTGACCGGCATATACGCCGCCCGCCGATATCAGCCCCACTACCCCCAGGGCCGCAACTAATCCTATTTTCACTACTCCTGTCTTCATTCTTTCTTTTCCTCCTAATCTCATTTCTCTTGCCATTTGTTTTCCAAAAATAAATAACTCTCACACTCCATACAATCCTTAATCAACCGCAGTCCTTATCACGGTTACATTGTTGGAAAAATAGTTGGCCGCATAACAAAATTTGCCGTCAGGTGATAAACATACCGAACTTGGCCCCAGACCCGTAGGAACCCTGGCAACAAGATAATCTCTTACCAACCCAAGGTCGTCCCTCAGATAATCAAGCTCCGCCTGCGTGCTGCTCCTCACCAGACCCAATACCTTGTCCATATCCAGTATCGTTACACGATGCATCCCTCTTACCCCAATGTACAAATACTTGCCCTTAGGGTCCATCGCCATACCATACGGATTGCCATCGTAATTGTTGAGATCGTCCAACGGTAATCTCGCGACCTTACCACCGGCCTTGGTCTCTATGATTGTTACGTTGTTCGTAAATACCTGACCATTCTCCGCTTCACATACCGGCAACCAGTTCTTCGGCGTCTGGTGGGTTACAGCTATGTATTTACCATCCGGCGTATATACAACATCCCTCAGGTTGGAACTCTCATGGATTACCCTGTTCTCTACTACCCTGCCACTGGCAATGTCAATAAAATCAACGCTCCGGTTGATCGATCCTACCGTGTCAAGTATCGCAACAAGGGTCTTCCCATCAGGAGATATCTCCACCATCCTGGGACCGTAATCTGAAGTATATATCGACCTTACCTTCTCCATCCTCCCCGTATCAATTACATCAATCGCGTTCCACATGCAACCGGAACATGCAACATAGGCAGTCTTGCCATCAGGCGAAATCTTGATCCCGCTCGGCCAGTCACCTACCTTTATCTCCTTGATCTCCTGCTTCCTCTGTATGTCCACTACCGATACACTGTCGCTCTCTGCATTACATACATACAAAAATGCCCCGTCAGGCGTAACCGCTGAAGCCTCAGGCTGTACCCTCACAGCGACCTCACCCGTTACCTTCTGCGTCCTTGCATCCACAAACGTTACACTGTGCCCAGATTGATTCGATATAAATAACGTACTACCATCCGGCGACATCGTTATGTGAAACGGCCCGGGTAAATCCGTCTTTACATGCGTACCCTGTATATACCCCGCAGTCGCTACTCCGCCACTTATCGCTACCGCAGCTCCAAGCATCACCGCTCCTATCATTCCCTTTCGTATCATCTTATTCATTTTCCTCCTAATCACCACATAAAAATGATCATAAAATCTATTACTGAATTATCTTTCAACATGTGGGCATGTACCGGACTTCTCGCATACGATTTCAAGTTCAACGCCGCCACAAGCTTCACATTCTCCACCTGTTTGCAACTGTGCAGGGTGTAAGCCTTCCTTCACCTTAAAATTTTTGCCGGGTTCTTCATATTCTGTACCACATTTAGGGCATTTAAATGTTACTCTTGACCATACCTTAGTGCTGGTAATATCATCCATACATATTTCGCAAATGCCAGGATGCGGTATGCATTTGCCATATGCTTCACAGGCAGTGTTTATACAGCTATAAGCAATTTTCTGACATCCCCATGCTGAAGGAAGACTAGTATGTTTTTTATCACCAGCGTCTTTGTGTGCCTTGAAATCCCATATGTAACCAATCTCAGAACATTCATCAAACTCTCGGACCTCTTTGCAATCCTTACAGTAGTAAACCTCCATAATCTGCCTCTTACCACAAGGCTTGTCCCACAAAGCATAACTAGAATGTACTACGGCAAATAACATACTAAAAATACCCAGCAAAACTATAATACCTTTCTTCATTTCACTTTCACCCCCTCTCCTTAATTTTATAAAAAACTACTGATTTAAAATTTGCACGACAAAAGAACTAAGCACAATTCATACCAACAACTGAACAATTTGTACATTGTCCATAATATATGAAGAAACAATTACTTGTACACACAGACACTTTGATGCTCTTAACACAAGTCATTTTTAACGGCAGTTATCAGCCATTTTACATAGCTTATTATTGCAAATTTGACATACTTTGATGTTAAATGCGCAATGTCTTGCTAATTTGATATTCCATATTTCTGCAACCGATAGCGGAATGTCCCTCGTGTTAATCCCAAAAGTTTTGCGGCTTTTGTGATGTTGTTTTTGCTTCTTTCTAATGCTTTCGCAACTAATTGTTTTTCCAGATCGTCAAGCGACAGGCCATTAGGTGGTATGTCAAAATTAACGGAATTATTTTGTGAAATGTTTTCATTTAATTCCGGAGGGGTGTAACCATGCACAATAGAAGTAGGAAGATGCTCTGTTCTTATAACGCCGTTTTTACACAAAATTACTGCGCGTTCAATAATGTTTTGCAATTCTCTTATGTTACCTTCCCATTTGTGCTTTATTAATATCTTTTCAACTTCAGAACTTAATACAATCGGAGTCTTGCCCATTTTTGCTGAAAAATGATTAACAAAATGTTTGCTCAGCGGGATAATATCCCCACTTCTCTCCCTTAAAGCGGGCAGCATTATTGGAAAGACGCTGATGCGGTAATAGAGATCATCCCGAAACTTTCCCTCTTTTACCATCTGTACAAGGTCTCTATTTGTTGCACATATAATCCGGACATCAACCTTTATCGTATCCGTACCACCAAGCCGTTCCAGCTCTTTCGATTCAATTATTCTAAGAACTTTTGCCTGTACTGCCGCAGACATCTCGGAAATTTCATCCAAAAAAAAAGTCCCGCCAGCGGCTAACTCAAATCGTCCCTTCTTAGTCTTTTCAGCTCCTGTAAATGCCCCTTTTTCGTAGCCAAACAATTCACTTTCTAGTAAATTCTCAGGAATTGCAGCACAATTAAGCGCCACAAAGGGACCACACTTTCTATCGCTGTTGTAATGTATCGCTCTTGACACCAGCTCTTTACCTGTACCACTTTCACCAGTGACCAGAACGGTGGAGTCGGTTCTTGTAACTTCGCCTACCAGCCGCAATGTTTCAACAACACTTGGAGAGTTGCCGATAATATTCCCAAAGTTATATTGCAACTCTAACGCCTTGCGTAGGTTTTTATTTTCAATAGTCAATGAGCTTACTTTTAAAGCTCTTTTTACCGCCAATTCTAAAATATCGTTATCGAAAGGCGCAACCAGATAATCAAAGACGCCTTCCTTCATAATGTCAATGGCAAAACCAACAGAACCATAAGCGGTCAACACGATGATTGGGATATCCGCTACCTTATTTTTCACCGCCCTGATAAAATCGATACTATTACTGCCAGGAACCTTTAGGTCTGTAATTAAAAGGTGAAACCTCTCTTTATCTAAATAGCGGAGGACATCCTCAAAGCTGTTTCCCGCAACAACTTTAACATCTTTCATCTCCTCGAATATCATCGTTAGCACGCGTCGCATGCGTTCTTCATCATCAGCTATTAATACCCTGTAAGTCATTATTCCACCTTGAAATATATCAAGCATTTAATTGATTCGGACTTAACAGTATAGCATCCGCCTGCTACAAAATTTTTATCTACTATAGCGCCCAAACAACAAGCGCAGAGACCATCAGACTCACCAATATTAACCCAGTGATCAAAAGTGGTACAGCAATCAGCCTTGATAAAAATTTTGCGAAAAGAGATGGAGGCGCTACCTTAAAACTATCCAACTGTCTTTGATTTTTTAGCCTTTCATATTCACCAAGGCGCTCATGTTTAAACTCAGCCTCCGTGATTCTCCCTGTAAATATCGATTCATCTACTGGCATTTTTTCAGGCAGTAAGTGCGTGTGAATGAAATGAATTGTGAAAATAAAAACAGCCGCCAGTATTGCTTCATATCGATGGATAATCAACGCAATACCGGGGATATCGAAGATGCTGGCAACCGAAACGGGAATAATTTTTGTAAACTGAACAGGAAACCAAAGAATTAAGCCGGTAGCGGCCATAACAATAGTTCCCCACATCAAAGAGAGATATTCAAACTTTTCCCAATAAATCCATCTATCAAAATTCGGCCTTTTGCCAATACCAATAAACCATTTGATGTCTGCTATTACATCAAAAAGATCTCTTGGTTGCAAAAGCATTGAATTAGGTCCCCAAAAAAAACCTTTCTTCTTTTTAATAGATACATTGAAAAACAGCCACGCGAAATGTAAAAAACCAGCAAAGAAAGTGATTAAGGCGCTGACCCTGTGAATATATCCTGCCGTAGGATATCCGCCAAACAACTCGTACAACCACCTCCCCCAATCATAACCGCTAAAGGCGAGTGGTAAGCCAGTCAAGACTAGCCCAAAAAAACTAATAATCGTTAAAAAATGACAGAATCTATGAAACAGCGTAAATCTTAAATAATTAGTGTTGCTCTTCATCGGAATGCCCCTTTCTCCTAAACTCGTCACGAACTGTAGCAAACCAGCCTAACAATGAATGGAGCCCAAACTTGGTAAATGTTAAAGCTAGAATACCAATATACGCCACAAACACAATACATAGGATTGTTTGGGGATTTTTAACTACTTTCTTCAACGCTTCAGGATCTTTGCGATAATTTTTTGCTGCAGCAAGCAAGGTCTTGTAATAATTTAAATTTTTTATCTGAGGATGTTCAACATGTTTCACGAAGCTTGCATTTGCATTTGCGTGACAACTACCGCATGTTTTAATTATGTTGTCTTGTCCAACCATAGACTCAGGTTCTGACGAGTTGAGAATAGTGTGTTTTCCATGACAATCAAAGCATACAGGCACATCCGTTGCGGTATGTCCAAGCGCAGTAACCTGACCATGTGCGTTATTCCTATAGCTGGCAAGATGCTCTTCATGACAAGAACCACATGTATCTATTGTCAACTTTCTGTGTAGCGGGTCAGTTTCCCTAAGAACATTCATCGGGGCTTTTTCTCCGTATATAGAAAAATGATAAGTAACCCCTCCATGACAATGCTTGCACGTAGGTACGTCCTTATCATTCTCCTTCATCAACTTAACATGCTTACTTTCATAATATTCCGCAGCAGGGTCGTCATGACAAAATGTTATACAGTCAACAGGCGTAAGATTAGGTTTGTGCCCATTTTCCGCAATGTCATCATCTTCGGCCTCTTCCAATGAAGCATGGCAATCTGTACAGGAAAAGTCTGTTCCACCATGTGCAGTTTTATCAAAAACCTCCCTATCAATCATCAAAGAAACAACTTCAATTTCACCCGTAACCGGGTCAATCCTAGCCTTCTCGGTCTTTTCTATTTTTTCCGGATCTGCATGACAACCATAACATGTTTCGTTCTCGGCCGCAATCAGTACTGCGGCCCGAGAACATAATCCTATTACAGAAACAAGAGCAATAAAGAAAAAACACCCCGGTCTAATAAATCGTAGTAATTGTTTTAATTTCATAATCTTTCTCTTCCTGTCCCTTTCCCACACTGGGGGTACCCATCGGGATATAATAACTCAAGTAACAACTCAAAACCCATCAATGTTTTTTCTTATAGGGCAAATAAAGCATATCGTCTTTAGGCAAGATGTCCGCCCATTTCTTCTTATCTGCATCAGAGAGCTTCTTAATTACAAGGTCAATATCATCTTCGTCGCGGTGGTCATCCTTCTTAAAATATTCTTTATAATCCATCACTTTATCTGTTTTAGGACACTTGTTCTTAGCATCAGCGCTCTCCCAGTGGCATTGCAGACATTGTTCTTTCACCGTAGCAGGTCCATTTATGCCCGCAACAATCAAGCCGGCGTCATATTGTGCTTTTCTTGCAAGAAGAGGGTCTTTCTTTAACAATTCTTTAAAGGCGTCCTTTCCCTTTCCCTGATAGTTTTTCTTCACCTTTTCATATTCTTCTCCGGCACCGTGGCACGCCTCACACTGCACATTTGGCAAATATTTTTTATCCCCAAATTTTTTCTTAATTTTCGCTCCCACAGCCGTTGCATGACACTTCAAACATTCAGGATTATCTTCGTCCGCTGTCCCCTGCAACCTTTTTTCCCAAGTATTTGAATGCAATCTCTCTTTGTATTCTTCCCCTTCATAACATCCCTTAGACATGTGACACTTACAGCCGGCATTACTAACAAATTTAGGCTCAGCTGCTTTCGCAGATACTGCAAATGAAATAGAACAAAATGAAATTACCAAACCACCAAATAATGACTTGTAAACTCTTCCTCTTAACATCTAAATGCTCCTTTCACATAATCAAAAAATAACCTTAAACTATTAAAATCTTAAAAAATATGAAACTCCTAAAACAATAAAACTTAACCCAATCACAACAATCGATACTCGTATAGCATCACCACAAACCTTTTTAATGATAATTTATCTTTAGTACATCTGCCAAACCCATTAATTTTACCACTTATGAAGAATTAGATCGAGAAACTAAGTATATATGAAGTTTAATGATGCATAGAATTGCGGTGCTTGCTGAAAAACATTTCCAAGCCTTATCTCAAATAATTACACCCCTTATGCTTAGTAAGCCATCATATCGCAATTTTTGAAATGAATAATCGGACGTAGATGCATACACTAGCATGGTTTTTTTATTGTGTCAACTAAAAATTGTTTTCCAAATCAATAAAATTACCATTTAAGTTTTTGCCATAAGATTATCGACAAAATTTGTATTTATATTCCCATTTGCAAATTGAGGATGTGTTATTAAATCCAATTGTAACGGAATGGTAGTTTTCACTCCTTCGATAACGTATTCACTCAATGCCCTACGCATACAGGCAATTGCTTCCTCACGTGTGTTTTGATGTACAATCAACTTAGCGATTAATGAATCATAGTACGGCGGGATTTCATAGCCGGAGTGAATGTGAGAATCCACCCTAACCCCTCTCCCTCCTGGAGGATGATAATTTGTGATCTTCCCCGGTTGCGGCCGAAAATCATTATAAGGATCTTCTGCATTGATCCTGCATTCTATAGCAACCCCCTGACTGCGAATTTTTTTCTGTTTAATATTTAATCTCTCTCCACTGGCAATCTTTATTTGTAATTTCACTAAATCTATTCCCGTCACCATTTCCGTAACCGGATGTTCTACCTGCAAACGTGTATTCACCTCTATGAAATAATAATTATTTTCCTTATCTAATAAAAATTCAACAGTTCCGGCATTTGTATAATTAATGGATTTTGCCATTTTTATGGCAGCCTTACAAATATCTTCCCGCGCCCGATCGGTAATGTATGGTGCAGGGGACTCTTCGATTAGTTTTTGGTGTCTTCGCTGCATGGTGCAGTCCCTTTCGCCCAAATGTATAATATTCCCGTAATTATCTCCAACTATTTGCACCTCAATGTGACGTGCATCTTCAATATATTTTTCTATATAAATAGACGAATCCTTGAATGCAGCCTTAGCCTCTCTTTGGGCAATAGTCAATGAATTAATGAGGCTTATATCATTATGAGCTACCCGCATTCCCCGTCCACCGCCCCCTAAAGAAGCTTTAATGATTACTGGAAAACCTATTTCATGTGCAACGCTTAACGCTTCCTGCTGACTTTTTATTACAGACAAACTTCCGGGAACAACAGGGACCTTGTTTTCTATTGCAATTTTCCTTGCTTCAGTCTTATTGCCAAGCTTCCTCAATGCATCAGATTTCGGGCCAATAAATACGATATTTGACGATTCACAAACTTCCGCAAAATGACTCACTTCCGATAAAAAACCATACCCAGGATGGATTGCTTCTATATCCGTGATCTCTGCAGCGCTGATGATGCTCGGAATATTTAAATAACTACCTTCCGCATCAGCAGGTCCAATACACACTACGATATCGGCTAGCTTTAAATAAGTGGCATTTGCATCCGATTTTGAGCAAACAGCGACAGTCTCTATCCCCATTTCGCGGCATGCCCTAATGATTCTCAAAGCAATTTCACCTCTATTTGCAACCATTATCCGGGAAAACATATTTCCTTCTTCCTTAATTATTTGAAATGATTCGAGTCCACTTATATCGTCGCTTTCTTTGTCTGTCGGACGCGAAAGAGCGGTTGCCCATACTCAACGGCCTCCCCATCTTGTACATATATTTCAATAATTTCACCTACCATTTCCGCTTTTACTTCATTCATAATTTTCATTGCTTCTATGATACAAACAACGGTTTCTTCATTTACGAAATCACCAATTCCAACACAAGGACTCTCGCCTGGAGCAGTAGAACGGTAAAATGTTCCCACCATGGGCGAATAAATCTCAGAAGAGCTTTCATTTTCCCGGGAAATTGCGAATGGCTGTTCTATCTGTTGGGCTTGCGCCGGATATAATGGTGGAATTGTCTGGTGAGAAATAGTTTGTGAATACCCGGAGATCCCCTTTTTTATTTTTATTTTTGTCGCTTCCTCTTGAATTTCGAGCTCAGACAACTCGCTCTCATCCATAATTTTTATCAATTGCTTTACTTTCTCTATAATGTCCATTATTTTTCCCTATATAAAATTTAGTAATTATCAAATAGTAAAGCGAAAATAGCATCTCTTATTACGAATTGTTTCATGTGTAAAAAATAAATTTCGGGCTTACGTGAAGAGATAAAGGATTGATTAAACGATGGGCTACTGAATGAATAGCTTTTCTATAATAAATATAGGCTATTGTTAAAAAGGGTCTTGCAGAATTTCCGCAATGAACACGTTAAATCATTCGTCAATATCCGATAACTTTTTAGGCAGTTTACTCAACACCTCACATCCCGTCGAGGTAACCAATACCAAATCTTCTATTCTAACACCTCCCCATTGGGGAATATAGATGCCTGGCTCTACAGTAAAAACCATGCCTTCTTTTAATATTTCATTGCTTTTCCTATTAATAAATGGCGCTTCATGAACTTCTAGCCCTACTCCGTGACCCAAACCGTGACCAAAATACTTTCCAAATCCTTTTTTCTCAATATAACCCCTTGCAACGGCATCTATTTTCTTTGCTATTACGCCAGGCCTTATGCTTCCAATTGCAAGGTATTGTGCATCAAGCACTATTTGATATATCCTTCGGAATTTCGGGGATATTCTATCCATGGTCTTAAGTCTTGTCAAGTCAGAATTATAATCCTGAAATCTTGCTCCCCAATCAATTAAAACGGTATCCCCTCTTTGAATCATGGTTGTTGAAGGGCGTGCGTGCGGCTTTGATGCATGTTTACCAACGGCACATATGATATCAAATGAACTTTTTTCCGCGCCCTGTTTCCTCAATTCATATTCTAAAATATCCGCTATATCTTTTTCAGTAATGCCATATTTTATTTTGCTTTGAACATTTGTATATGCTTTTTCCGCTATCCCTATAGCCTTCTGTATTTTTTCTAATTCATCCTTTGTTTTCTGCTTTCTATAATTCTCTACTATTCCTTTTACCGTAAGCATACAAATGTTATTTATTCTTTGTTTAATCTCATTAAACTGGTCTACTGAAATATATAAAGACTCGACGAGAAGTTTTTTTATTTTAAGTTGTTTAATCTTTCCACATATCGAATTTGTCAATGATATCTTTCTTTCTACTATTTTTATTTCCGGATTATCCTGGTGTGCTTGTTCTATATACCTGGAATCAGTGAATAAATAGTCGCTTCCCGGTGTTATTAAAAGAGCACTATCAGAACCTTTAAAATTCGTAATGTATCTGATATTTATCTCATTCGTGACTAAAAACCCATCCACGCCGTCTTCTTCTAATTTTTTCTTTATCTCGCCTAAACTCATAAATATCTAATTTACAGGAATAATTACATCTTTAATGTGCTTAACACTGTTTTTTAATTCGACATCATGCGCCATTCTCAGGGTCTATTTACGACTTTTTTTAATTTTTTCCATAAGTATATCGAGGAACGATTTAAACTGGTCATCTTTTTTCAATTCTTCGTTTATTTTTTTTATCGCAAATATCACTGTCGTATGTTTCTTGTTGCCAAAATAATTCCCTA
>NZ_CAADGZ010000079.1:0-15181 GCF_900696675.1 uncultured Candidatus Kuenenia sp.
TGGACAGGCCGCTCCTACGGAGCTATTTACTCTATTGAATTTTATTGTGCTACAAACAGACCGCCCCTAACGGGGCTACATGGTATTTTTTCTATACCGGGAATTTTTCAAAAAACTAAAGTGTTACGAAACCCGTGGTTTCAGTCTGATTGAGTATACATCACTTTGCTCTGTAGCTTCACCACGCGCATAAGAGCCAAATACAATTACCCGTTCAGCATCGGCGACAATGGCCATATTTTTTGTGACTCGTCTTATTTCATCTTTATTAACAATGAGGTGTACCCCGTTGTCAAGATGGCTTCAAGTAAAACCTGACGGTGAAGAATTCATGAAGCGGCTACAAACCGAAGGTTCTAAGGTTAAAGTTGAATTTCTGATATCGTCTTACGATATACCAGAGGCTGTGCGTGGTTCCTATAACAAAGAGAAGTACCGATTTGTTATTGAATTTAAATATATAGGCGACGAACCAACGAAAGCAGAACCGCAAGATAATTACGTTACATTTGTAATTGGCAAAAATAGTAGTCGGTTATATAGAATTGAAATTGGCGTTAAAGCATTAAGGGTAGAAAAGGTTGAATTGCGAATGAAAATAAAAGATAAAGGCAAAAAAACACTCAACAACCTCATTCAGAAACCAATAAATAGGCTTAGACAGGATAATTACCGGCTCACACAGAAGGCTTTATCTGAAATAGAAGATGAGCTTTACTCACCTTTGTTGTAACACTTTGGTTTTTCGAAAAATTCCAATACTAGCGCTGTTTGCCGCACAGTGTAGGGGCGAAGCATTTGCTATAAATTGTCATAAATGTGTTCATACCCAAACGGGCAAATGCATCGCCCATACTTTTTCAAAAAACTAAAATGCTACCCTCTGTTGGAAATATCTCATAGAAGGCAATTCAGATTATAAGCTCCCGCGAACTCAACTTGGAAAATTGCAAATTCCTGGTAATTTCGGAAATACCTTACTTGATTCTACGAACTAAAATTAGGTATGATGTCGCTTGAATTCAAGTCTGGCAATGATTTTTGTAAAAGAGTTGCAGACCCATATTTATTCAAGACCAGCATTGTCAATAGATAAGGTGACCCCATGACCCTTTATGTAAATCTCATGTTCTCATCAGTATAACTGAAATTTAACAGCGAATTACAGTAAAGCCGTTAAGCGGAAGAAAAAGGGAAATAAGTATTGCACAATCATCCTTAATGTGGGATATTTGATGCGAATATATGACTTAGAAAAGCGAGATGTTAAAATCTATTATTTGGATAGGTTCTTCATTGAAAGACTTGAAAGAATTTCCAAAAGAAGTACAAAGAGAATTTGGGTATGCATTATATCAGGCACAGATGAATAAAAAGCATCACAGAACGAATCCACTAAAAGGTTTCGATGGTGTTATGGAAATTGTCAGTGATTATGATAAAGATACCTACAGAGGAATATATACTTATAAACTGGGAGTGAATATTTACGTGCTCCATGCTTTCAAAAAGAAATCCAAAAAGTTTATAAAGACTCCGAAAGAAGAAATCGAGGTCATAAAGCAACGATTAAAAAGAGCGAAAGAAATAGCCGAAGGAAAATAAGATGAAAGAAGATTATATCGTCGGTTCAGGAAACGTATTTAATGATTTAGACTTTGAAAATCCGGAAGAAGAATTAGCTAAAGCAAGATTGGCTTCAATTATTAATGATATAATTGAGGAAAGAGGACTTTCCCAGGAGCAAGCCGGAAAAATTCTTGGAGTAAATCAACCGAAAATATCTGCTCTAAAAAATGGGAGATTAAAGGGTTTTTCTATGGAACGATTATTTTCTTTTCTAGAAAAATTAGATCAACACATAGAAATAACCATTACCGATAAATCTAAAGTTAAAGCGAAGCGTAGTATTGAAGTCGCATATATACATTGATCTTGTTCGTTTTAAAGGGTTACACATTCCTTTATCTTAAGTTTGATAAGGCAGGCAGTCACATCTGGGTCAGTCACACAATCAGATAATTAGGGGCCACTTCCCATATTGATTGCTTGATCTTGGGAAAATAAGGGAAGTGTCTCTATATTTCCCTGAATAATAGTTGAATAATGAATGCCTGACCCTCTGTCTCATATTCACGACAAGATTACTTCAGATTTTTCTCCGGTTGCTTCGTTAATTACGAAGAGCTTGCCGGCATCTTCCTTTTTCAACTGTTCGTTGGCGTTAAGTAATTCAATCCCATATATGGTACCGTCAGGAGCTATGTCTATGTTAATCTCTTCCCCTACCTTTATTGTCTCCACTCCTGTTGTTTTCTCATGCAACCTTATATAAGCTATGTTGTATCTCGGATCATAGGTTAGTCTCATTTTCTTCCCTCCTTCCTAAAAATATTTGGTTATTACTGTAACAACTATCCAGTCGTTGTTTTCTTTTACGGCAATTGCTTCAATCTGTTTTGTTGCATACTGCATCCCACGCCAAATACCGTCAAAATGAAAGTTTCTTCTGAAACCTGTCCTGCCAAATTTTGCCAGAAAAGTTTCGCCTCTTTCAACAGTTGCGACAACCTCATCTTCTGTTGCTCCACGCTCAGTCATTCGCTCTCTTGCATGCGGATGAAGTTTTACCACTGTTCATTCTCCTTTTTCCCGGATTCTTATTTACGTAATTATACGACATTTTCTTTCCGATGCGGGTTCAGGTTTGCAACTCAATGTTATTAAGTTAAGAATTATTTGGTTAAAACAACTCCCTAAATCCCCCTTTTCTAAGGGGGACTAGAGGAATTCCCCCTTAATAAAGGGGGTTGGGGGGTTGTTTTGCCAGCATTTATTGTGTATTCAAAAAGTCGTTGCCGAAGGCAGCCTGATTTAAATGTTTTTTAAGTACAACCTTGCCTTGATTCTTTCTAAAGAAATTGGTGGTTCAAAGATTTTTATGGGATCAAAAACTATGGCGAACCAGTTTGTGTCTTCAGTTATGGGGCATTGATAGGTTGGTTTTGAAACTTGCATTATGCCAAATACATTTTTGCCTGTAATTGAAATATGAGGGCCTGACCCTGAACTCTCTCCAAGATTCCGGATAAAACCTTTCTTCGTATTCCTTCATTGAATGGTATTCTTGTGCTTTTGCCTTAAATTTTTTCATTATTTATTTCCTCCTTCCTATCTTTCTGAAAATAGTTCGAGAAAAAACTGCGATATTTTTTATATTTTACTCGAGGCAGTTACAATATAAACCATTTACTGGCATACCAAGGTCTTTCCAGATTTTTACATCTTCTTTGCATAGAGCCATTTTTATATTGCTATCATATTTTTTTATTGTATTGCTTATTGTACTAAACATGGAAATGCGGTATTCCTCCGGATAGCGGAGCTTTGTTCCGTCACTTATTAGTCCGGATGTAACTTTCAGCAGAGAGGACTCCGGAAAACGTGAACCTATGTGTGTGGCAAGTCCTTTAGAAGGACGGTATTCACCTATGGTAATTCGTACAGGCTTAACATAACTAAATATTTTTTGAACAAGTTCAAGGTAATCCCTTTTCCAGGTTGAATACCATATAACAGGGTCTATCCTTAAACGTATTTCGTAACCATGTTCCTGTAACTTCTTTGCAGCAGCTAATCGCGCTTCTGGCGCAGGTGTCCGGTGCTCAAGTTGTTGATGAATGATGTCGGTATTGACGCTGAATGACACAATGGTCTTATTGTTATGATTTATATTCAATAAAGAATTAACGTTATCACTTTTCGTGAGAAACAAGAGTCTTGTTTTTTGTGTTTCTTTTGCAACAAAAGGGATAAGTTCTTCAGCAAACCTGGTAATATCTTCTATCGCCAAAGGATCACAAAGTTCTCCAAGATTCAGAATTCTCAGAGTATCGGGTATATTTGCTCTATCAAAACTCACAATCTCCCGAAACATCTTCTCATAATTCACAAAGTGAGTTGATACAGGCATGGTACGGAATGTGAGGTATAAATAACAATATTCACACCAGAAATTACAGTTGTTATAAGCTGTTAATTTATAAAATTTAGCACATCTGCCAATGGGATGTTGGAATTGTTCGATAAACGGACTTGTACGGTTCTTTAACAGAAGTACGCCTCTTTCACGTCTAAGTTTTTCCGCCCCCTTTTCGCCGTTCATTGAAGGAGCCTGATCAAGCCATTTCAATGGTAAATGTGCTCTTTCTGCTATCTTTTCAGCGCTATAACTATCACACTTACCACGAATAGCCCGGATTTCTGAAACAAGGGAATGTCTGTATTCTTTTGTTTTATACGATACAGATGGTTCTTTTATTATTAGGCCAACTGCCGTATCTTTATCCTCATTCAATGCATCATTTAACATTTATAGTTCCAATCGGTATTTGTCAAAATATCATTTACGATTTTATTGGCAACATCTTTTTGTGAAGCAAAGTATAAGTAATACAACGGGCCGTTTTTTTCACTTCTCATCAATATAGGCTTTGGCACATTCTTAAAGCCAGCCATATCTTTTAATCTTTCCACAAATTCTAAAAACTTTAAAGTCAAAAATCACATTTGATTTTTTGTAGGTCTATTGAGTATAGTGTTATTCCGAATGAAAGATAAATAAATAAAAGTCGGAATAGTCTTGTTGTTTTATGTTTAACTGAAAATGTTAAGGCGCATTAATGTTAAGACAAGAACTCTCTGAGAAAGTATATTCTTTTCTACAAAAGGTTAAATATATATCCGGAGGGATTGTTTTATTTGTAAGTGCTTTACTTAAAGCGAATGTACCATACATACCTTTTATATCTTCCTTTTTTGACCTTTGCCAGCATAATGCATGGTGGATTATTATACTCTTTACTTGTGCTGGAGGACTGTCACAATTTTTAAACAATCGCATAGGTTCACCAGACATTTGGCGGGTTGTACAACATATTCTTGATCAATACCGAGAAGAGGTTTTTAGTAAAGATGAAAATACTAAAGAAGATGCTGAACATTTTCACCGTATAACACTTTTTAAACATTTTAAATGGCGTTGGGCGTTAGTAAGATCGCCTTGGTCTGGGTGGGTAGTGCCGGTTGCGAGGTCTGGTTCAAGAACTAAAACAAAAATCCAATGCTTTCTGGCATCAAAAGAGCACCCAGACGACGCCGAAGGTGTTGCTGGACAAACATGGGCACGTAATCGCACAGTAATAGTTTCTGATTTGCCAGATTTGAATATAGACAATCCACAAGAAACCGATATCATAGAATATGCAAAGAGAGCATTTGTGACAAAAGAATGGATATGTAACCGAATGCAAACCAATAGGAGAGGATTACAATGTCGCTCATTATTTGGCATTTGTATTGAGGTAAAAGGTATTCCCTGGGGCGTTTTGGTAATAGATAGTCGAAATCCGGAACCCTCTCGGCTTAGAAAATCTTATAAAAACGCTAAATTAGAAGCCTATAAGGATATTTTAAGTAAGCTTCTTGAAAGAGTATAAATCAGAAAGGAGAAAAGCATGTCAAGATGGCTTCAAGTAAATCCTGACGCTGAAGAATTCGCGAAGCGGCTACAAACCGAAGGTTCTAAGGTTAAAGTTGAATTTCTGGTATCATCATACGATATACCAGAGGCTGTGCGTGGTTCCTATAACAAAGAGAAGGACCGATTTGTTATTGAATTTAAATATATAGGCGACGAACCAACGAAAGCAGAACCTCAAGATAATTACGTTACATTTGTAATTGGCAAAAATAGTAGTCGGTTATATAGAATTGAAATTGACGTTAAAGCATTAAGGGTAGAAAAGGTTGAATTGCGAATGAAAATAAAAGATAAAGTCAAAAAAACACTCAACAACCTCATTCAGAAACCAATAAATCGGCTTAGACAGGATAATTACCGGCTCACACAGAAGGCTTTATCTGAAATAGAAGATGAACTTTACTCACCTCTGTTGTAACACCTTAGTTTTTCGAAAAATCCCAATAATAGCGATGTTTGCCGTACAGTGTAGGGATGAAGCATTTGCTATAAATTGTCATAAATACGTTCATACCCAAACGGGCAAATGCTTCGCCCCTACTTTTTCAAAAAACTAAAATGTTACCCTCTGTTGGAAATATCCCATAGAAGGCAATTCAGATTATAAACTCCCGCGAGCTCAACTTGGAAAATTACAAACTCCTGGTAATTTCGGAAACACCTTACTTGATTCTACGAACTAAAATTAGGTATGATGTCGCTTAAATTCTATTCTGGCAATGATTTTTTGACCCCATTCTCCTCTTGGATACATACATAATCAGGGTGTTCAAGAACGGATATAGGATTTCAGGCGTATTGTTGAAATTGAAGAGGGCGAGAGCCTTGATTTTGAGATTGTGCTGAGGGGGGATGTAAATAAATACACCCCTTCATCCCTTACGCTTGAATTCTAGCCAAAACCAAACTTACAGAACTTATGTGAAAGAATAAAATAATCTTGCAATTCTATTCTTTTTTGCTCTAATAATTTTTACGGGAAAAAATACTTTCCTATCATCTTATTGGAATTAATTATGCCAACAACACCAAGCCCCTTGCGTTACCCAGGTGGCAAAACCGTTTATGCAGATATGATCTCATGGATTATCCAGAACAATGGTTTATCCAGCTGCTTATATGCCGAACCCTTTGCTGGTGGTGCCGGAGCCGCAATTACCTTGCTACTTAAAGGTCATGTCAAAGAAATTTGGTTGAATGATTTCGATCCTGCTATTTATTCCTTCTGGAGAGCAATTTTAGAACACACCAATAAATTTATTCGACGTATTAACAATACGCCAATCACGGTGTGTGAGTGGAGAAAGCAAAAAGAAATATACAGGAAAAATGATACTGACATGTTTTCTCTTGGGTTTGCCACATTTTTTCTCAACCGTTGCAATAGGGCGGGTATTTTGCGGGCAAATCCAATCGGCGGCTTAATGCAAAATAGTACGAATAAAATAGACGCCCGGTTTAAGAAAAAGATATTGATATCAAAAATCCAGGCGATTGCAGAGCAAAAGAGGCGGATACGCTTGTTTAATCTTGATGCTCTCGACTTCATTAAGGAATTAAAAAAGGCAAGGCAAAAAACTCTTATTTATTTCGACCCGCCTTACTATAAGAAAGGTGAATTGCTTTATTTAAATCATTACCGCCATAAAGACCACGAACGCTTGTGCAAGCAAATTATTAAATGTCAGATGCCTTGGCTGCTTTCATATGATGACCAACCTGAAATAACCGGGCTTTATAGTGGCATGCGTACTTATCTCAAGAATCTACGGTATTCAGTAGCAACCCCTTCTGTTGGACGAGAATTAATTATCAGCAACTTGCGGATGCCTGAGTATTTGGAAACCATTTAAAATGGGTAACTATGACAACCAATGGCGTGAAAATTAACAAAATCAGCATTGAAGACTTTCGCCGGTTTCATAATATCGAATTTGCTATAGGCTCCTGCGTAACATTGATAGCCGGTCAAAATGGGACAAACAAATCTACCATTTTGGGAATGCTTAGCCAACCATTCTCATTTGGAGTTATTCGAGGCAAGACAGCCGGTCATCCTGACAATTCAAGGTATACCGACAATTATCATGGAATAAACCTGGCGGATTTTAAAGACCTGACGGGAAATCCTTACAATTATGATTGTGAAGACGTTTTCCGGTTATCGAAGGTTCATGATACTATTGACAAAAGGTATTCATACCGTCTCCGTCTCTCCGGTAATTGCATAACCTCAAAATCTCCCATTTATCAAGACGGCCTACTTATCAGAACACAGCTAAGGCCCGATACGAAACGTATTCGCTTTGTTGCAGGTCCTAATGCAAGCAGCGAAGCTGGTGAAGGAAATTTTCCACATCCAGTTATATACTTTGGATTAAACCGGCATTGGCCGCTGGCGTTAGTCAAAAGAATGTCCATCGGGGACCACACAGAAATCGATGATAGGGACAAGGAATGGTACATTGAGAGATACAAGCAAATACTTCTCCTTGAAGAGGCTACGAATAAAGCAGAATTTATACAGGCAGACAAAGGCCCCAAAAAAGATTTCGTCGGTGTATCAAGCAAAGATTATAACAGCGAAAGTTTTTCCGCCGGGCAGGACAATCTTGGTCAAATTCTTACGGCAATACTTTCCTTCAAAAGTCTTCAGTCAAAGCTTAGTGATAAATATCAGGGCGGGCTAATATTAATTGATGAAATTGACTCAACATTGCACGCCGATGCACAGGCGACACTCCTTGAGACATTATGTGAAACGGCAGAAAAATATCACCTTCAAATTGTCGGCACCACACATTCGCTGTTTTTGTTGAAACATGCCTTTCGGTCGAAAATTAAAAGTAAAGTAAAAGTGATTTATCTTAAAAGAGAGGACGACAATGTCGTTGACAGTGGCTATTCCACGTTTGAAGATATAGAGAATAATTTAAAGGCTACGGCACAACCAAAACGCACCAAGAAACCGCAAAAAGTCTCTCTAATCTTTGAAGATGAAGTTGGCAAGAATATGTTTTTTGCGATTGTTGGAAACACGCTTAATCAATACTTCCATCGCGTTGAAATGGGCAGTCTCGATGCGGGGTCACTGGCAAACCTGGCGTCATTGTCATTGCAAGTCCCGGAACTTGAAAAAGTCATCCTGATTCCAGATGGAGATGTAAAGAATTGTACAAAAAAATCAAAAAGTCTCATTTTTCTTCCCGGAAGCTCCCGTCCTGAAACATTGTTGTATGAGTGTTTAAAAAATCTATCTGATGCAGATACTTTTTGGCGTGATTGTCAGGCCAAAGGTTATTCCAAGCAGGTGGCCATCATAAAACAGGAGAAGATTCCTAAAGAACCAAATGAAGCAAAAAAATGGTATAAAAGTTGGTACAAAACACAAAGTCAGTATTGGGGTAGAGAAAATAGAAAGGCATTTTCCAAATGGGCTATCAACAATAAAGGTTTATGCATGGAGTTTTGCCGGGAATTCTTTAAGATTCTTAAGCGAGTTTCATCCGAAGCTATACCCAAAGAAAAAACAGAACGTATTTTAGAAAAATATTTATGACTCTGTTGATTAAGTCCTCAAAACAATCATTTTTGAAGAATATCGGTTTCATAACCCAGGATAAAACGGCACTTAATTTTTGACATTTTTGTTACTCTTTCCCTTCAATGAGTTTTATCTCCGGTATTTCCCAACTTTTAGCCATTGCCGCGCTTACCGGATGTTTGCGGTCTGAGAGTTTTTTGTAAATCTTTTCTATGGTTTGCAGTTTCTTTTCTTCGTTCCAGTCGTTTTTGAATTCCGGCAGTTTGGCAATGTGCTTCAGCACCTCACAGTCGGCGGCTTTGATTTCGTCGGGGAAGTAGAGTTCGTACACCATGCCGTCAATGATTGATTCGAAAAGGTCTGATTCCTGCTCTAAATTGCGTTCTTTGCAGAACAGGATAAAATCAACCAGGATTTCGAAGGGAAGTTGGGATTCTGGAGAAAGTTTGGGGACGAGGAGAAGTTCGATAAAAACCTTCTTATACCGGAAAGTGTTCCCGCGAAGGTCACCGCCCGCATAAAATGTTCTGAAAGCGTAGGTAAGGAGCTTTGAGTTGAGCAATGCTGTTAAATATTTCAGCCGTTCGCCAGTGACAATGAAGGTTGTTGCTTCGGGATAGAATGAATTTGTGTCGTAGTGGAAGGCCGAATCAAAAACGATTTCGGCGTAAAATATCTTTTCCTTTCCAATTTCATTAAAATATGCACAGTTGCGCAAGTTTGACCAGTGGTCGCCCTGGTCATAGCGTTTTTCAACTTGCCCTTCCATAATCTTATTGATTCCATTCAAATACTCCCAAATAGCCGGATAATCTTTCTTCACATCAACCCGCGGGATATGCACCCATTCTTATCCGTATAACCATTATGTGTATTTATCAACCACAAATCCGCAAACTCCGCCTTATATCTCTTAATATCCCTTCCACGTAATATCGGCTTTATAATTTCCGCACTCTTCGGATCTTTAGCAATCAACTCATCTTTCTTCTTACCGTCAATAATGAACGCTTCGTTTAATCCGGTCAATATTCCCCGATAAATCAAGATATTCCAATCCTTCAGCGGCACACCAATTTCTTCAATTCGCTTCTTGATTGCAGTTTGCTCACCCTTGACAACCACAAACGAATTCTCATTGAACAAAGGCTCGTATTCCCCTTGTTGCACGAGCAAATCATCAAGAGACGCATCGCTTGCATACACCTTACTTAAATCCCACGCCCTGGTTTTTACTTCCTGTTTGTCTTTCTTCCAAACCAGAATGTTTGTATAGGTAGTTGCATTCTCAAAAATCGGAGAATCGCCAAAGTCAATCAACTGCGAAATAGCGCCATTACCCGTGAAGAACTTCCTCATCACCCTTCCATAATTCGCCCGCATCCATTTATTACTCGTAATAAACGTCAGCACGCCACCGTTCTTCATCAACCGGTATCCACGTTCATAAAACAAGCAATACACATCACCTGTCTTTGTATATGTTTCATACTTCTGCTTTTCCCAATCCTTCTGCTGTTGCTGCATTCCGGAAAAGTTCTGTATCTGCACATACGGCGGATTCCCAATCACAACATCAAACCCCTCTTTAATCCCAAACATCCACTCCGAGTCAAAGAAAGTAGCTGAGTTGTTCTGGTCGTAAGGATCCCAGGCGGCTATTTTTTTGGCAGTGGCAGGTTGGAAGTCATGGTTTTCTATTAGCAATTCAGCCAGTTCGTTACGCAATTGTTTGTCTTTTATACGGCAGGTTTCCTTACGCCTGGGCGTCCGGGCTTCAAAGTAATCGTGCCGCACCTTTTTCAGTTCGGCCTTTTTCTTTTCTATATCAGGGTTGGTAAACAAATGCGCCTTTTCTTTTTCCAGCCCTATCAATGTATTGGCAGCCACAAATTTCGTTTCCAGGTTTGGCAGGGGACGTACTCCTAAGTTGTCTCTCCTGTGATTTACCTTTTGATCAACAATCAGGGAAATAAAGAACCGCAGCTTGGCTATCTGTACGGCGATGGACTGTATATCTATACCATAAATGCAGTTCTCTATGAGGTAGAGCTTGCGTCCATAGTCAAATTCGTTGTTATCAAAGGCTTCTTCAATATCTCTGCGCGTGTTGTGCAGGTCTTCAATTACTTTTTCCCTGACACGGGTGTCTGAAATGCCTTCGGCATCTTCAATCAGTTTATCTACCTTATCTAACTGCCGTTGTTTCCATCGGGCGTTGTTGGGATCGAGTTTATGCAGTATATGAACCATCTTGTGCAGTATGCCCATTGGGAAAGCCCCGGAGCCGCAGGCAGGGTCTAAAATCTTACAGGTATCAATCGCCTTAACCAGAACCCCGGCTTCCTCAGTATTGAAAGGATTGGGGTTTTCAGAATAACTGAGCAGGTCGCGTAATCTTTCTTCATTTTTGCCGGTGTTGTTAGATTCTTCGCTTCGCGCAGAATGACAAAATGAGTCAGAATGACCGGATGTGACATCATGACAAGATGAGAGAGATTGCTTGAGGTAAGCCAGCAATGATTCGTCCACCATGTAGTTTACAATCTCGCGCGGGGTGTAGAATGAACCGGTTTGTTTGCGGGCAGTGGTTTGGGTTTCAGGATTGTAGTTGGCTAAAAGGTTTTCAAATACCTTGCCAAGCAATTCGGGGTCGAGGGCTATTTCTTCTTCTATGGGTGTATTTTCAGCAACAGTGAATTTATAGCTGTTCAGAATGTCAATAATCCCGTAAACCTTTTCTTTACTTTTTTTGGGTGAACTGTAGATCCTGCTTAAATCGACGTCCACACCTTTTTCGTTAAAAAACAGATCGTCCGGCACTTCCAGCGCATTATCTTCCCGGTCGCTGAAGCTGTCGATGCGGATGCGTTTTCGTTTGCCTTTATCATCCAGTTCCTTATCCAGGCATTCAAACAAACCGCCGTTGAGAAAAGGGATCGGAGAAAAGTATTGCTCCAGTGTTTCTTTTGGTTTTACAAATTCATTCTCGTAACGGAATACGTTGTGGATGAAATAATGTCCATCGCGTCCGCTGTCATTTTTAGTCCTGAACCTGCGTTTACCCATTTCGGTGTTTAGTGTAGCAAAGAACAGGTTTTGCAGGATGGCTTTATAGTAAGTGCTTTTCTTATTGTCAGTATATTTGAGCAGTTTCTTTAACTGCTTCTCATCAAATAATGCATCAGGAACCAATCCTTTTTCTTTCAGGAACCAAACAAACATCAAACGGGTGATGAGACGGATAACACTTGTTGCATTGCGTACATCTTTGTCCTTTCCTGCATCATCAGGAAACACCACTTTTTGTGTGGCCCAAAAATACCAGTTGGCAAGTTCCCTGAAGAAACGTTTGTTGAGTTCGGAGGTGTCTAATGCCTTTTGCCAGGCATTGTGCAGTTCCACAAAATTGGTGAATTTGTGTTTGTTTTTTAGCTCATCAAATGAAAGGTCGAAGAGGATTTCGATGTGGGCGCGGTGGGTAACCGCGCCATTGCCCGAAACAACCCCCTTACCCCCTTTTTTAAGGGGGATTTCTACATCACTCCCGCCAGCGGGGGATATGCGGATGTCTTTGATGAGGGTTACTTTTTCAAGCACATCTTTACTTTTGTCCCGTTTGTGCAGACGGCGATTAATAGCAGAAAGGGTAAGTGAAAAACCGTGTTTGAATAAAATCATTACAGGCATGGGAAACAGGCGATTGACTTCACGGGTGATGTGTGAAAGATCGGTTCTGGTGTAGTGTTCTTCCGCCATTTCTATGGCAAAGAACAAATACGTTTCAATGACAGTGCGGTCAACCTGTTTGGTATCAAACAGTGACAATTGCCTTGTCACTTCTTCCTTAGAAAGTTGGAAAAGCAGGTCAACATATTTCCACTCTTTTACCAATGCCTTGTCTTCATTGAACCTGGACTGACTATCTATGAAGGAATCTCTGAATGCAATATAGGCAGGCTTTTCCAAAGGCGCCCGGCGTTCGGTAATATAGCCAAGGGTTTGAAAGAGGTTTAATGCATTTTCGGAAAGGTTGCCAGCGCCAAATTGCTGGATGGCTTCCTTTATTTTTTGCCTGAGGTCTTTCGCCATAATCATGCCACCCCTTCGGGCTTTCGTTTATTATAATATTTTAGTTTTTTGAAAAATTCCACAAATGAGATGATTACCTTTCCCTGTAGTGGCAATGCGTTTCACATGCGCTTCGCTTTCTCTTCGAGTTATGAATTGCCGCTATATATATTGATACAAAGGTATTTTGCAGTTTTGACGTTTTCACAAAACTAGCATGTTACCGTTTTTTTTGATTCAGTTTACAATCTTTACAATCCCGAAGGGATGTAATTATTATAGATTTAATGAAAGAAAACCACCAAACCCCGAAGGGGTGTAATTATTATAGCAATTATTTATTTTATTATTCCAACCAATCAAACAAATATTTTTCATGGAATTCCACATTGAATCTTTTCAAAAAATCCGAATATTCTTCCTTAAATGTCTTCCGCTTATGATGTTCTTCCTGGTTCAAAATATAGTTGTAAACTGTTTCGATCTGGCTATGTGCATAGGAGAAGGCTCCGTATCCTTCCTGCCATGAAAATTTACTTCTAATCAATTTCCGATCATTTATGAAATTCGTCGTATTGTTTTTCACATCCCTGACCAAATCAGAAATAGCCATGGACGGTTGTAACCCTATAAATATATGCACATGGTTGGCAACGCCGTTAACGATTATAGACTTTTGTCCCTTATTTTTGATGATACCAGCCATATATTTGAACACCTCATCTCTCCAGGGTTTTTGCAGCAGATTCGACCTGCCGTTTACGGCAAAGATTGCCTGTATGTATATTTGTGTGAATGTTCCAGACATGATTTTTTATTCTATAATCATTTCACCCCTTTGGGGTTGTTGTTTGTGGTTATTCTTTGGCTATAATCATACCAGCCCTTCGGGCTTTTTGTCATATTGTACCAGTTTAGTTTTTTGAAAAACATGATTTTTTCAGCTATTCCGCAGCCCTGACAGGGTTTCAAAACTCTGTCAGGGTTAAATCAGCGAGTAGGACGCACCCTGCGATGTTACAATTTTTGTAACATTTTAAGTAAAGAATCCACCAGCGAAACAGATAGCTTTGGGTTTATCCCTATAAGGGGATGAGTTTATCCGGTGGGACTTGCATATCGATACTATGCAATTGGTCAGTCACTGGCTGACGATTTTACGGTAGCATCAATTGGGCAGTCAGTGACCGCCTGATTTGCGGATAGGTTTGGTAAAACTGCCTGAATAGCTTTAAGTTACGGCAAGATAATCCTTTATTATCAAAACGTTCCGAAAGATTTTGCAATAGGTTTTCGCCATAGGTAGCCCGGTCTTCCCCTTTTTGCTCATACTCAACAATGTAAAAACCAATTAGCCAGTTACGGATTGTAATATGGCGGTTAATTGCCGTTACAGCCGATTGTTGCAAGGCAGTATGGGTCTGCTGTATGGTATTAACTAAGAATTCAAATTTCATATTACTTTATGACTAACCACGTTACTAACTCAAAATTATCCAAATCATGCACCTGTTTCGACTGTGGTATCAATAATGCACCACGGTCAGTGGTGAGTTTTTGATTGCTGCGTTTTCTGAATACATGACTTATTTCATATACGGCTTTTTTTAGCAATTCAGTATACTTACCCATCTCCTCGCCATTCCTGGTTTCTGTATTGAATAATTCACAAAGCTTCTCATAAGGCGCTTTGCGCCCCTGACACATCAGGCGGTAGATTTCCAGTATCTGTTTGGCGTTGGTGTAATTGAAACGAACCGTCCCGTCTTCGCGGATGTATGCCAGGAAGTAAGGCTGCAATGGGTTTACTTCTTCGTTGCCGCCGGTATCTCCTTTTTGCCTCAGGCAATATACCACACCCGGTTTGATAATATTCTTTTCGGCCGGTTTGATAATACCTAAATCCTGCAAACAAGGCAAAGCCTTGTTGCAGGAATAGGATTGAAATGGTAGGATTTCCAAGGTATTCGGCGGTATATTGATAACAAAAAACACCTGAAAGGAGATTCACCATTTCGATGAAG
>NZ_CAADGZ010000080.1:0-15100 GCF_900696675.1 uncultured Candidatus Kuenenia sp.
TATGATAATCTTCGTGAAAATGGCGCATTTTTTGAGATTAATGAAAATATTCGTCAAATATTTGCAACAATTAGTAGTCTTAACTATCCAATAAATAGTTGTTTAGATAGTTTTCGTTCAGACACTATGATAGGTAAAATAAAAGGCCGTCCCAATAAGCGCGAAAGTTATAAGGATAAATAGAGGCCTATACCTTTCCAGAGAGGAAAAGCCCCCTATAATTCCCACCCCTGAACCAGCCAGAATTAACGGTCCGATGCAGCAAACTTTAAAGGCTAAAATGGCAGAGACGATTATGCCTGCAAATGTAACTACAGATTTTCCTTTCATACAAAAATACCTCCATTAAAACGATATATTTATTTCCGAATTTTATGTTGAGTCAGACTCTCAATGATAGGACAACCTGATAATTGCCCTTTGATCAGGCATTTTTTAATTAATTCGTGTAAAACCTCTTTTATTTTATGCAAATCATGGATGCGTGTTTCGATATCCTTTGCTTTTTCTTCTGCAAACCTACGGACGTCTTTACACGCAGGATTTCCATCTGCCAGTGCAAGAAGTTCTGAAATCTCCCTTAGTGTGAAACCCAGAGCTTGAGCATGTTTAATAAAACGTATCCGCTCTACATACTCAGATGGAAATTCTCTGTATCCTGATGCTCGTCTGGGTGGTTCAGCAATCAATCCTCGACGTTCATAATAACGGATGGTTTCAACATGAGTCCCGGTTTCTTTGGCTAATTGTCCTATCGTTAGATTTTTCATTTATCTGCCTCCTTATACTGCGATTATACACTCCGTACTATAGTATAGAGTCAAGGATATTCTAGGATTTAATTAAACGGCCAAAAATGTTTTTGGGGAAAAACCTTTTTTCTATAGAAATGAATATAGAAAAAATAAATCATTTTATTCAAGAGATTGTGCAGAAAAGAAAACCGGCATATCGGGATTTGCCGCTGCAACCTTTACAGCGCTTCTCGTCTTTCTGAAATCAACTGATAGACACGAGTGCTATGTAAGATACGGGAATAAGTATCGGAATTTAAGGGAGGATGTAAGGCGATTTTTTGAGATTGAATTTTACACGGAAAAACCGGACAACGAGTTAAAGATGCTTATCGACGCTTTCATTTCTAAAAAGAAAAGACTCGATGTAAATAACCCTTTGCTTCCAGACTGGTCATATAGAAAGGTCCAAAAAAGAATTGAACCAGAAAAAACGTAACACTTTAGTTCTTTGAAAAAAAACCAAAGTGTTGCTCTGTGTCAAGTTTGTTTTTTGTTCTTGCAATACGTTTATTTCATAAAATATAATGAACTATTATAAAATAAAAGAGGCACATTAACATTTATTGGAGTACCTATTGTGAAGTGTAAAAGTTCCAGTTTCAAAGTAGTAGCAACGGTAGCAGAAAAAGGAAGTTGTAATTATTATAAGAAAGGTGATTCATTTCCCTTAACGGGATTTACCCCAAAAGGGCTTTGTGATTGCGCATATGCTGTTCTTTCAAGGGATGCCCAATCACTGCGATATGGAGCAAGGTTGCCATGGCAGACAAGCGAAGATACTTTATTGGCCCACTGCCCTGACCCAACGGGAGCCGTATGGGAACTGAAACGAACCCCACGTGAAAAAAATGATACAGAACCTGCTCACTAAAACATATATTTTTCTTTCGCGTGAGGATTCACAGTGTTTTTGAAAGCGGTATATTCAGTTTTTTCTTTTTTTAAACGGTTAAACTATGGATAACAAAGATTCAATGGTAGACGAAGAAGCGGACATTCGCAAAATGCTCAATACCTATGTCACCAATAGCCCTTACAAGTTAAATCCGGATAAAAAAATTGTCGATAGAGTCGTCAAAGGGCTCGTTATGCGTAAATCAAAATACGGGCATGCCTACTGTCCTTGCCGCATCGTTAGCGGTGATATTGAAAAAGACAAAAAGGCCATATGCCCTTGCGTTTACCACAAAGAAGAAATTGAACGTGACGGTGAATGCCACTGTAATCTTTTTGTACGTGGTAATTAAAATAACTTAATATATATCAATTGAAAGGAAAATGGATTATGGCAGAAGGTTTGGTTGAAATAACAGACGCAAATTTTGATGCGGAAGTAACAAATGCAAAGATTCCGGTGCTGGTTGATTTTTGGGCATCCTGGTGCGGCCCTTGCAGACAACTCGCTCCAGTTATTGAGGAACTGGCAAAAGAATATAGCGGAAAGGCGAAGATTGGAAAACTTAATACAGAGGAAAACAACAGTACCCCTGCAAAATTTGGCATTACGTCAATCCCCACAATTATACTCTTCAAGAATGGAAAGGCGGTAAATAGAATAGTGGGTGTAAAGTCTAAAAATGATTTAAAAACAGCGCTGGATGCTCAGTTATAATCTTGCTACGTACCTGATAATTCGCATAATTTTGACTGGATATTGTCGCTTTTCATCAGCGTTTCTCCGATAAGAACTACATGGATGCCGTGTTCCTGCAATTTTAGTATGTCTGGCCGTGATTTAATACCACTCTCACTCACGACAATTTTGTCTTCGGGAATCATGGCTTTTAGTTGAAAGGTAATTTCCAGGTCGGTGCGAAAGGTTTTAAGGTCGCGATTATTAATGCCTATAATAGTTGCTTTTGTCCGTAAAACCTTCTCTAATTCATCCGCAGAATGGACTTCAACAAGACAATCCATTCCCAGTTTTTCCGCCGTATTTAAAAAGGATTGTATTTCATCTTCCGAAAGGAGCGCCGCAATCAGAAGTATTGCGTCAGCTCCTGCGGAACGTGCTTCATATATTTGATACGAATCAATAATAAAATCCTTTCTCAGAATGGGCAAACGCACGGTATTTTTAATGTCCGTTAAATATTTCAGAGACCCCTGGAAATATTTAACGTCAGTCAATACCGATATCGCGGCCGCTCCGTTTGATTCATAGATTTTGGCAATTGCTACCGGCTGAAAATCTTCCCTGATGATCCCCAGGGAGGGCGAGGCCTTTTTCACCTCAGCAATAATGTTTATTTTTCCGCTTGTTTTTAATGCACGACCAAAAGATTGGGCAGGGGCTCTTTGCAGAATGTTTTTTTTTAATTGTTCCACAGAAACAAGCTTCTTGTTCTCCGCTACTTCCGATAATTTATATTGATAAATCTCATCCAGAATGGTCATGCTTTTTTTGTCTCGATAAAAATCCAATAAATCGATTGGTTTTGTCAGGAAATGTATTCGTTTCAATAAGTATTTTCATTGGCGAAAGTGCCTGAAAAAGGCGGTAAGAAACCCACATACTTAACAATAATCGTAATAAAATATATGCAGTGTGATAAACAACAAACCTGTAAAGAAAGTGACAGGAAAGTGCTACAAATAATATCAGCGCCGCATTTAAGCAATATTTATAACGGTATCGGACCCCATAACCAAGCCCGACCATAAGCAGTCCGGTGAAAGCATAGAAAGTTCCGTACCCTCTCCTGGCAAGGCTATCACTCATGGTTAAGGCCGCAACACTCAAAACTACGCCTAAGATTCCAAGGAAAATAACAAGATTCGCCGTCTTACCTACTTGCTGCGCCTGAGAAAAGCCGTATTTTTCTCCCATTCATATTTTCCCAAATAAAATAAGAATCCCTACCATAATAAAGGTAATGGCCGCCCCCGTTTTGATGTAATTCAGAGGCAACATCCTGGCCATTACCGTTCCTACGGTAACACCAAGTATTGTCACTAATGCAAATGCAAGCATTGTACCGATAAATACCAGCAACGGCTTGTCCGTTTTGCTTGACATAAGTATAGAAGCAATTTGTGTTTTATCTCCAAGCTCCGCCAAAAAAATAGTAATAAATGTGGTAATAATAATCTTCCAGTGCATATAATTATCCCTCCCCCCTAAACTTGCATAGCCAGAACCAAACAAGCACGAAATAAAAAATACGAAACAAATTCCAAAATACAGAATCCCAATGAAAAAACCGGGTTTTGAACATTTGAAAATTAAAATTTAGTATTTGCTTTGTATTTAGGATTTCACAATTTTGGTTTTGGATATACCAACCACTATTTGCAAGCACTCAGGAGAAAAAATAGCGCCATAAATAAAAAAGGGATTACGGCAAAAACCGCAATCCCTTTCGTTTATTGGTAGCGGGGACAGGATTCGAACCTGCGACCTCCGGGTTATGAGCCCGACGAGCTACCAGACTGCTCTACCCCGCGTTGCCAAAATAAATGACCTATTTAAAACAAACCGCACATCTTTCGTGTGCAATCATGTTACTCAGTATATCAGTCAATGCAAAACTGTCAAGGGCAAAAAAACTTTCCCATTCTTCCTTTTATTATGATAGAATGTTTCGACCTGCGTTAACCTTGCACCTTAAATATCACTAAATGTATGAATACCATCCAACTACAATGAAGGAAACAACACACATGAAAATATTGATTATTGGAAGCGGCGGAAGAGAACATGCTATTGCCTGGAAGATAGCGCAATCGCCGAAAGTAAAGAAAATATTTTGCGCCCCGGGAAATCCCGGGATTGCGGAAGTTGCCGAATGCGTTGATATTGACGTCAATAATATCGAAGGCCTGTTCAATTTCGCTATCAGGCAAAAAATCGATCTGACCGTTGTAGGCCCCGAAGACCCGCTGCTTTCCGGCATTGTCGATACATTCAAGGATGGCAATCTGGATATTTTCGGACCTAGCAAAAGGGCATCTCTTATCGAAGGAAGCAAGGTCTTTGCAAAAACCATTATGAAAAAACACAGTATTCCCACCGCCGACTTTCGCGTATTCGAAGACATAAAAATGGCTGAAAAATATCTGGAGAAATGTTTCGCTCCCATTGTTATCAAGGCGGATGGCCTGGCCAAAGGAAAGGGTGTTTTTGTATGCAAAACGCTTGAAGAAGCGAAGGAACACTTACAAGAGATAATGGTGGAAAGGATATTTGGCAACGCTGGGGATAGGGTGGTGATTGAGGAATGTTTACATGGAGAAGAAGTGTCAATCCTTGCTATTACCGACGGACAAACAATTATCCCGCTTTCTTCCGCAAGAGATCATAAAGCAATTTACGAGGGAAATAAAGGCCCAAACACAGGGGGTATGGGCGCCTATTCCCCCTCGCATCTCATTACAAATGAGATGCAGCGTTATATCGAGGAAAACATATTGGTGCCAATCATCCATGCCATGAAGAGAGAAAACCGCCCTTACAGTGGCATCATTTATGCGGGGATAATGCTAACCAATGCAGGGCCAAAAGTGCTTGAGTTTAACGCAAGGTTTGGAGACCCGGAAACACAGGCGCTTCTGGTACGAATGAAGAGCGATCTGGCATCGCTTCTCCTGGCGGCAAGCAACAACACATTGGACAAAGCGGAACTGGAATGGTACGACAGCCATTCCGTCTGCGTGGTATTGGCGTCAAAAGGATATCCTGGCAAATACAGGAAAGGGCTGCCTATTTCAGGCTTACAAGCGGTGAAAGCATTAAAAAACGTACAGGTATTTCACGCCGGCACCGCTAACGTTCACGGCAATATTGTAACGAACGGGGGGCGTGTATTGGGGATAACCGCCACGGGAAAGGATTTGAAGGAGGCAAGGACGTTTGTTTACGACGCAATTGATCGTTTGTCTTTTGAGGGGGTTTATTACAGAAAAGATATTGGCGTTGACGCTATTTAACCATCCATAACAGAATACCACTCACTGCAGGGAGATTTTTAACGAAATATCCAGCGCCTTTGCCGAGTGGGTAAGTGCCCCGATAGAAATCCGGTCAACGCCTGTCTGTGCTATTGATTTCACATTGTCTAATGTAATATTCCCGGAGGCCTCCGTAAGGGGACGATGCGCTCCCTTACAATACTTCCCGTTTTTGACCAGCGAAACAGCCGACCTTATCTTTTCGGCGTCCATGTTGTCAAGCAATATGACGTCAACATCCGCTTTGATCGCATCTTCCACCTCAGATAACGTTCGCGTCTCCATTTCAATTAAAACGTGATTCCCTATTTTCCTCCTTAGCATTGAGACCGTTTTTTCGATGACACTGATACCGGCAATTTCCTCCGCCAACAACTCTTTTTTCATAAAATCAAGGTGGTTATCTTTTACCAGCACCTGATCATAAAGACCCATTCTATGATTAACTCCCCCTCCGATAGCAACGGCATATTTTTCCAAATAACGCCAGCCGGGAGCTGTTTTTCTTGTATCCATAACCGCCACCTTCAGGGGTTTCACCTCTTCAACAAATTGCGCAGTAAGGGTCGCAATACCTGAAAGCCGCTGAAGGAAGTTTAAAGCAATCCTTTCTCCGGAAAGTATCGGACGAACATTGCCATTGACGGAAGCTATAACATCGCCTTTTTTGACAAACATCCCCTCCGAAATACTTTTTTTTAAAAGAATATTTTTGTCAATTTTTGAAAACAAGCGCTCAACGACAGGTAACCCTGCGATGACCCCATCTTCCTTTGCGAGGAATTCCCCTTCACCCGTTAAATCCGGGGGGAAAATACTTTCCGTTGTGATATCACCCGATCCAATATCTTCCCGAATCGCAAGTTGAATAAGTATATCTATCTTTTCCGGTACAAAATTCATTCGTATGATTTATCCTGAATTACGACAAAAGTATCCTTTTCGTTTTCGAAAAAATAAAAATGCTCGTTCCGGAGTTCCGGCCTGGGAACGAGATTGGAAATCCCTTTCCGCTCATTTCTGTATTGTTTTTTGGCTGTTTTTGACCGTATTTTTGTGTTATATTCAACAACGAACAGGCTCATATTTTTTTAAAATGTTTTTTTCTTCTCTAATACCATGGGAATTCTACCTTTTCTAACCTGATTATGCAACAGGGTTTGCAAAATGCAGGTTACATTTAACAACTCACTTAACCCCTCTATGGAAAAAACGACTTTTACTTTACACAAGAATGGCGATAGCATCCCTTTGCCCGAAATAATTAGCATTATTCCGGTAAAAGAGGACATAGTATTTCCCCGGCTTGTCCGTGTAATAGAATTATATGGAAAAGGACTCATAACGGCTATAAATGAAGCCCATGCAAAAAATGAATGTATCGGTATCGTCGTATTAAAATACCATGTCGCCTCTCCGAGACATGAAGACTTTTATGATATTGGCACGGCGTCAAAGGTTGTCAGGATATTCGAATCCACTTCCGATACTATAAAATGCCTTGTTGAAGGCCTTATGAGAATAAAAGTAACGGAATATACGCAAACTGAACCGTATTGCACGGCAAAAATCGAAGAACTCCGGGAGTTCTCGGAAAAATCTGAAACGATAGACGTATTAATACAAAGCGTCAAAACGCTTTTCAAATTGAGCGCAATGCTGGGAAAAGCACTTCCCAAGGACATTATCCCGATGATTGATACCATAAACAATCCATCCATCATGGCCGACCTTGTCACCGTATATCTGGACTTGCACATTGACGAAAAACAAAAACTTCTGGAAATGGTTGATCCTCAGAAGCGGTTGCGGATAGTATTTCATTATCTCAACAAAGACATTCAGGTACGGGAACTAAAAGGTAAAATAAACGACGAAGTCGCCAAGGAAATGTTAAAGGCGCAACGTGAATTTTTTTTAAAAGAGCAGATGAAGGCAATTCAAAAAGAGCTGGGTAAAGACGAACCCCATATGGCGGAATTCATCAAACTGGAAGAAAATATCAAAAAGGCGGAAATGCCAAAGGAGGTAGAACTTGTTGCCACCAAAGAATTGGAGCGGTTAAGGGATATAAATCCCGCATCACCGGAGTATACCGTCTCACGCACATACCTCGACTACCTTATCAATATCCCCTGGAATAAGAAAACGGTAGATAATCTCGATATTAACCAGGCGTCAAAAATTCTAGATGAAGACCACTATGACCTGAAAAAAGTGAAAGAACGCATACTCGAATTTCTCGCTGTGCACAAATTGAAAGAAAAATTAAAGGGACCGATCCTTTGCTTTTGCGGCCCTCCTGGAACAGGCAAAACTTCGCTGGGCAAATCCATCGCACGTGCGCTTGGCAGAAAGTTTATCCGCATCTCTCTGGGAGGAATAAGAGATGAAGCAGAAATCAGGGGACACAGGCGCACCTACGTCGGCGCCCTTCCTGGTCGTATCATGCAGGAAATCTGCCGTGCGGGAGCATGCAATCCGATATTCATGCTCGATGAAATAGATAAAATTGGCGAAGATTTCAGAGGAGATCCGGCGTCTGCCTTGTTGGAAGTGCTGGACCCGGAGCAAAATTTCAGCTTCGTTGATCATTATCTTGACGTGGCTTTTGACCTTTCCGATGTATTATTTATTACTACGGCAAACATCCTTGATACCGTCCATGTCGCATTAAGAGACCGTATGGAGGTGATATATCTTTCAGGATACAGCGAGGATGAAAAACTGAAAATTGCACACCAGTTTCTCATTCCGAAGCAAATAAAAGAAAACGGCCTGGAAAAATATCCTGTAGACTTTCAGGATGCTGCAATAACCAAAATTGTTCTGGAATATACACGGGAGGCTGGTTTAAGAAATTTAGAAAGGGAAATTGCTTCGATCTGCAGAAAAATCGCAAAAGAAATCGTGGGAGAAGCGCAGGTCACAAAAATTATACTCCCGGAAACGGTTGAAAAATTTCTTGGCCCACGAAAATTCTTTTACCAGGTAACCGAGGAAGAAGATAAAATTGGAGTGGTCACAGGCCTTGCGTGGACTGAAACAGGCGGCGACATTATTTTCATAGAGGTATCCAGGATGCGGGGCGAAAAACAACTCACCCTCACCGGTTTACTGGGTGATATCATGCAGGAGTCCGCCATCGCCTCGCTCAGCTATATTCGTAGTAATGCGAAACGACTGGGCATCGACGAAACCTTCTATGACACATCGGAAATACATATCCATGTACCTTCTGGGGCAATACCAAAGGATGGCCCGTCAGCAGGCATTACCATGTGCATCGCACTTATCTCGCTGCTTACCTGCAGGCCTGCAAAAAGGGAGGTTGCACTCACAGGTGAGATTACTTTAACGGGTAACGTGCTGCCTATAGGAGGGGTAAAGGAAAAGATCCTCGCCGCTATAAGGGCGGGAGTAAAAACAATTGTATTGCCATTGAAAAACAAAGACGATTTCGAAGAAATCGACAAGGAAATCCGGGAAAAGATTCAATGCGTCTATATTGAAAAAATAGACGAGGCAATAGATGTAGTCCTTTCCCAAAAACCTTAATGAAAGGCCTAAATCATGATTACTATAAACAACATCCTTTGCCCGGTGGATTATTCCATCTATTCGGAAAAAGCGCTGGCCTATGCAATAGAACTTGCAACAAAATTTCAGGCAAAACTTTACCTGCTGCATGTATTGGATACACGATTTCTTGACGTAAATAACCCTGAATTGCCCTACATCCCTGTTACTACAAATATTATAAACGAAGAAACGATTGATATGCTGAAATCCAGGCTGCTTAAATCGGTAAACGAAGAAACACAAGGCAAGATATCCGTAGAAGCGGTCGTTGTCCAGGGTGTTCCGTTTGCAGAAATTATCAGGACGGCAAAGGAGTACAATACGGATCTCATTGTGCTCGGCACTCATGGCAGAACAGGTTTGGCGCATGTCTTTATGGGCAGTGTTGCGGAAAAAGTGGTGCGGAAAGCGTCCTGCCCGGTACTTACCATACGGCATCCGGAACACGATTTTGTATCGCCGTAAAAATTCTTTTTATCTGGCACAACACGGCTGCGCTGCAACCAAAAATTTTTACACAACAACAATGTAAAATCAATCTTACTATCATGCTTAAATACAAATTAATAGATCATACTGCAGACATCGGTATTGATATCTTCGGAGATACAATGCCGCAATTATTCTCAAATGCCGCATTCGCCATGTTTGATATAATCGCCGATCTCTCCACTGTCGAAAAAAAAGATACACGTATCATTGCTGTGGATGGAATTGACAAAGAACAATTGCTCGTAAACTGGCTGAGCGAATTATTATATTTGCATGAAATAAAAAATATGCTGTTTAAAGAATTTTACATTAACGATATGAATGACCTTCAGTTAAAGGCAACAATACATGGCGAACTATTGGATGAAAAGAGGCACGTTATTAAAACAGCGATAAAGGCAGTAACCCATCATAATCTGGTAATAAAACAAGAAAACAGCCGCTGGAGAGCACGTGTTATTTTCGATTTATAGCCAGATAAATCTGCTCTTAAAACCAGAGTAAGCTTCAATTATTATCATTAAAAGAAAAACCGGAGATATTATGAATGAACGCAACTACAAAATACAAAAGATAGATGATTACCGTTGGCGTATTCTCAGAGAAGGAAAGATGCACGTGGATGGCATCGTATATGCCGACGAATCGATGATGAAGGAAATACAAAAAGACGAAAGTCTGCAACAGGTAATAAATGTCGCATGTCTACCTGGAATAGTTGGTCATTCACTTGGAATGCCCGATATTCATTGGGGATACGGCTTCCCCATCGGTGGTGTGGCTGCGTTTGATATGGAGGATGGCGTGGTATCCCCTGGAGGAGTAGGCTACGACATTAACTGCGGGGTAAGATTGCTCAAAACGGGATTGTGTCGAGTGGAGATTTCCGGCAAACTGGAGTCCATTGTTGATAGCCTGTTTGTCAACATTCCCTCCGGCGTGGGGTCGCATCGCAAGGATTTGAAACTATCACAACATGAAGTAAAAAATGTACTCAAAAACGGCGCACAATGGGCGGTTTCTCACGGCTATGGATCAAAAGAAGATTTAGAACATATCGAAGAAAAGGGATGCATCTTTGGAGCAGATCCGGAACTGGTTTCCACCAGGGCAATTGAGCGGGGGCTGGCACAGTTAGGCACCCTCGGTTCCGGCAACCACTTTGTCGAAGTTGGCTACGTATCGGAGATTTTCGACGAAAAAATTGCCCGCACGTTAGGGCTCGAAAAGGACGGTATTACTATTATGATACACACGGGGTCCAGGGGATTGGGTTATCAGGTGTGTGATGACTTTATTAAAGTAATGATTAGAGCATCCGGAAAATATAATATTGAACTGCCTGACCGGCAGCTATGCTGCGCTCCGATTAATTCTCCGGAAGGGCGGGATTACTTTGCAGCAATGGCCTGTGCAGCCAATTATGCCTTTGCCAACCGGCAGATGATTACCCACTGGGTTAGGGAATCCTTTGAGAGGGCATTGCACGTAAGTCCTAAGGAATCCAGGATATCGCTGGTGTATGATGCCTGTCACAATATCGCCAAATTTGAAGACCATCTCGTGAATGGGCAGAAAAAGCGGCTGTGTGTTCACCGGAAAGGCGCTACCCGCGCATTTCCTCCAAACCACCCCGACACTCCTGCCGCATACAAAGCAGTAGGCCAGCCGGTATTCATACCGGGCGACATGGGACGTTGTTCCTATGTGCTTGTCGGCACGGAGAAGGCATATTCCGATACCTTCGGCAGTACGTGTCACGGGGCGGGGCGGGTCATGAGCAGAAATCAGGCTACAAAGGTGGCCAAGGGCCGGAGTATCGCACAGGAACTGAAAGAAAAAGGGATACTCGTCCGCGCAGACAGCCGCGCTACTCTGGAGGAGGAACTATCTGATGCATACAAGGATGTGACGAAGGTAGTGGATGTCGTGCAACACGCAGGCATCAGCAAGAAAGTTGCGCAGTTGAAACCGTTGTGTGTTATCAAAGGATGATTATTCCGGAGTAGCAAAATATTTTCCACAAAACGATAGAAGACCATTATAAAAATGGCACAATACGGAGAATGTATTATGCAGGGAAAACTTATCGTTATTACCGGTATTGACGGAAGCGGCAAAACGGTTCAAACAAAACTTCTTTACGAAAGATTGCTTAAAGAGGGATATCCCGTGGCGACTATCGATTTCCCCCAATACGGCAAGACCTTCTTTGCCGAAATGGTTGCAAAATATTTAAGGGGTAGCTTCGGCGCAGCGGATGCTGTAAGCCCGTACCTTGCCTCTATCCTTTACGCAGGGGATCGCTTTGAAAAAAAAGATCAGATACAGACATGGATTGATGCAGGGAAAATAATTATATCGAACCGGTATGTGTGTGATAATATGGCTCATCAGGGTGGAAAAATAAAGAATTCGGAAGAAAGGGCACAATTCTTCCAATGGTTGGACCAACTGGAACATACAGTTTTTGGAATCCCACGTCCGCATCTCAGTATACTGCTTTATGTACCTGCAGAAATTGCCTATTTCCTTGTAGAAAAGAAAGGGCAACGCGAATATCTTGCCGGTGCAAAAAAAGACATCCACGAAGAAGATATGCATCATATGAAATCCGCACAGGAAACTTTTATAGAAATTGCAAAGGGGAAACCTAATTGGAAAACCGTTGATTGCACAAAAAACAACACCTTATTGCCGGAGCATGTCATTGCAGATACGATTTGGCAGGCAGTTGCGAAGATTCTTCCTTAAATGACGGCAAGAGGGAAATCATTGCATTTCACCGTATGGGTAATAGTTGGTAACACTTTAGTTTTTTGAGAAATCCTTATAATTTCAAAATGAGCGATAAACAAACAATATCGTTTCGAAAAGAAAAAGATTATCTGGGCGAGATGAAAATACCTGCGAATGCCTATTATGGCGTACAAACAGCAAGGGCTATCGAAAACTTTCCAATTAGTGACAGTACGTCCCAGCCAATTTTTACCACTGCAATTGTTTACGTCAAAAAGGCCGCTGCCATGGTAAATAGCGAAACAGGGCGCCTTGACAGAAAAATTGGCGAGGCGATTACTGAAGCATGCGACCGCATATTGAAAGGCGAGTTTCAGGAACAGTTTTGTGTTGATGTTTATCAGGCAGGGGCAGGGACATCACACCATATGAATGTGAATGAAGTAATTGCCAATATTGCGATTGAAATGCTGGGCGGGGAAAAAGGCGACTACTCTCTTGTTCATCCAAATGACCACGTAAACTGCGGACAATCCACAAATGATGTATATCCCACCGCCATGCGCATAGCCGCGTTGCTTTCATCAAGAAAACTGATTGCAAATGTATCTGATTTAACGGATTCATTTGACCTTAAAGCAAAGGCATTTGACACTATTGTGAAATCAGGCCGCACACACCTGCAGGACGCTGTTCCCATTCGTCTGGGGCAGGAATTTTCCGGGTATAAAGAATCTTTGCGGAAAGCAAACATGGGTATTGAAAAGGCAGGTGAATCGTTGAAGGAATCAGGCATAGGGGGAAGCGCTGCGGGTACCGGCATCAATACACCTCCAGGGTATATACCGAAGATGATTGAATATCTGAGAGAGATTACCGGACTTGATATTGTCGCATCAAAAAACCGTTTTGAAGCCATGCAAAGCAACAGGCCGTTTGTGGAATTTTCCGGGGCGCTTCGCGCTTTGTCCGTGGAGCTGATACGCATCGCTAATGATTTGCGGCTGATGAATTCCGGGCCAAATACGGGACTGGCGGAAATTAACCTGCCTGCGGTACAACCCGGATCTTCTATTATGCCAGGCAAGGTCAATCCCGTTATTCCGGAAATGTTAACGATGGTGTGTTTTTCAGTTATTGGCAACGACACATCAATCATGCTTGCAGCACAGGCGGGTCAATTTGAATTAAACGTCATGATGCCGTTGATTCAGCATAAAATACTGGATTCTATTTTAATCCTTACAAACGCCGTGAAAGTGTTTGATGAAAAATGTGTGCGGGGGATTACCGTAAATAAGGAGAAGTGTGAGGATTATGCAGTGAAAAGTTTGGGGATTGTTACGATATTAAACCCAATTATTGGTTATGCAAATGCTGCGGAAGTAGTGAAGGAGTCTATGAAAACCGGGCGGTCTGTAAAGGAAATTATCCTCGAGAAAAAGATACTTACGAAAGCGCAGGTGGATACATTATTATCTCCCAAGTCTATGACCTAACCTTGCGGCGGAAGTATTAAAAAATGAGGAGTAATATTATGACGAAAAAAACACCCTTTGATATCCGGTCACTATTGTTTTTTACTACAGACGAAACAGGTACATGATTATTATTTTAATGGGTGTATCGGGTTCCGGCAAGACAACAATCGGGCGTATTCTTGCCGATGATCTTGGATGGACATTTTACGACGGCGATGATTATCATCCTCCTTCAAATATTGAAAATCTTAAAAAGGGAATTGCCTTAACAGATGCAGAAAGAATGCCATGGTTAGAGGTCTTGCAAAAAATCATTGAAAAAACAATAGCAAAGAAAGAGCATGCCGTTATTGCCTGTTCTGCCCTCAAGCAATCATATCGCAGGTTTTTGGCAGATAAGCATGAATCTGTCCGGTTTGTATATTTAAAAGGGGAACGGGAACTCATATGTCAAAGGTTAAATAGGCGGAAGGGGCATTTTTTGAACGAAAACCTTCTTTTAAGCCAGTTTGAAACGTTGGAAGAACCGGAAGACGCCTTCGTTGTCGACATTATTCAATCCCCGGAAGCAATTGTTACCAGCATAAAAAAAGAGTTTTTGTAATTCTTTTAGTGTTTTTTGATCTCATCTATACTCTTATGCTCTTTTTGGATTTTTCTGCAGATTTCTTCAAATTTTTCTTTATCTTCATCAGATATTTTTATTATCTGCCAAACAACCCTCATATGCTCTGGAGTACACTTCGGAAAGTATACTTCATCCCAGCGAAAGACATTTACCCGGAGGAGCTTACACCATAAGATTTTTATTTGTATCGGATGTTCACCCCTGCCAAAACGCATAAGTGCTTAATACATAGTTTGTTAAGGCTGTATTTTTAATAAATATGTAGTCACTAATATATTGTTATTATCCGACAATATACTTGACGGATAATGGTTGTTATCTGTACAATGGTGGACATGCATATTGTAGAGAACAAGTCAAAATCCGGTAAAAAAATCTATCGATCTACCCTTCTGCGGGAATCGTACCGTGAGGATGGGAAGGTCAAGAAA
>NZ_CAADGZ010000081.1:0-14990 GCF_900696675.1 uncultured Candidatus Kuenenia sp.
GGAAACAAAACCTTCTACCTTTAATGAATTCAAAAAAGCAATCAATTCCCTGCTTGAATTCTCATCAACAAACGCTTTATCAAAGAACGAAAAACTCTCACAAGAATATTTTAAAATTAAATCCGCTCGATTTAAGAAAAAAATCGCCGCTTAATTTTTAACAAAGTAATGTTATTACTTCACAACACAATAAGTTGATAGCCTTTTCCCGCCAATTTTTCAATACTCGGATGGCCATTATATTCCGATAGGAGGGGGCATTGTCGGGTCTGGAGCTCTTCCTTTACCCCAAAAGCATGAGCGCAAAAATCACATACAATCTCATGAATTCCCGTCTTTTTTATAGCATTATACATTGGTAAGAGTTTGCTTTGTGAATCAGGATTTGACACCTCTTCTGCCCACACCGTTCCTGCACCGTCGAAAATCAAAACTACCTCATAGCCCTTCCCTTTTAATTCTGTGGCATATAGTAAAGCATGCGTAGCACGAGCCATTCCTTCGTGAGTCTCTTTACCTGCTTGAAGAATGATAGCAAATTTCTTGTTTTGTATATTTGCCTTTAATGCATAATATCCGACAAATATAATAGCTATAGTGAATAATAAGATAATGAAAAGTGTCCTCTTCATGCTAACGCTCCCTTATTTTCAACAAATTGCAACGGACAGGCATCCATAAGTATTATTTCTTCCTTTGTAACACTTTAGATATTTGGAAATTGATGCAGATATTATCGCTCAACATGGGTGGCCGGATAAACTCTGTTTGTCCATGTGGGGTGTAGAGACGCAAGATTTTGCGTCTCTACACTAAACCTATTTGCGCGCGATCACGGACAAGCACAGCTTGTCCGTGCCACCCAAAACTAAACTGCAACATATTTTCAAAAAGTTAAATCTTCAGAAGGTAATGACCGACCAGACTATGGCGTTCGTAAGAAAGCAAATAAACATGGATTACATTCGGATTATTAATATCTCTGTGAAGAACCGGCCCGTCGATAGCCACCTCGTGGTGATTAATCCATGTGTCATTTGAATCCAGAAGTACACTGAAATAAGGGCTCTTATCGGGTGGATTCCGTTCCAGGTCTTGATAGCTTAAGAAGAAAGGCGGAACCCCGATTCCCATGGGCATGTATAACCCCTGTGGGTAATGTTCAACAGGAAGCTGAGGAAGTTGGTTCAGCTTGAATCCGCTGACAAAAAATCTATTCTCTTCGCCAGTTTTGGAATCTTTAAAAACCAGCTCTATTTCCTGTAAGACTTCTTCCGATGCTGGTGATTGAATGTCCCTTAGTATCGCTTTTTTGAACTCTGCAATCCTCCAATACTCATTCTTCCAGGGTTTTTCAAAATAGTACCTGCCTGGCGGGGCAAAGGTCGCAAATTCAACCGAACTACCACAAAAATCCTTCCAGGTGATAACGTTCTGCACATTTGTAGTTCTGAGCTTTCTTACCTGTTCACCCGATGCAAAAATACGCTCTTGTGCCAGGAATTCAGCCTGTACCTCTCTCTCATTTAAAACTTTTCTGAGGGCTTTTAAATTGATAGAGGCGCCAGCAGGGTCTACCCAATGTTCCAATCTTCGCCAGTGCTCCCAATACGACAGGCCGGTGATTTCCTCAAATACAGCTTTATAGTGTCCAAGGGGGAACGTAAACCATCCTTGATAATATAAGGCCTTTTCCTCTTTTTCTTTCGTAAACAATAAAATTTCCCAAAGACCGGCATTTAAACAATTCTTAGCAATTGCGGCTGAATGCAAATTGCTTTTTTCAAATCCATCACCACCGGTAATTTCAATGTGTTTTGAATCTGGCTCAAAACTTACCTGCTGCCTGTTCCATTCCCTATCGGTCAGGGCAATAATCTCTAAATCTTTATCCTTTTTTGTCCATTCCGGCAGGCCTGTTACAAAAAGACCTGCGTCAATATCATTAAATACAACTTTTGCCGTATGATCATTTGTTGGTTCCAAAATCAGATCGAAATGGGTTTTATCTTTTTTCACAATTTTCAAATTCCTGTTTGAATACTGCGCATAATGAACACTGCGATTTGCAGGATCTTCGGGATATTCAAATTGAGAATATTCTTTGAGATGAATATCCATATTAACCGAGGTGGCATATTTCCTTTTAAACCAGATACCTCCTCCAGCCAGCACAATAAGGATTAAGACTATGGGCATAAAAATTATTATTGTTTTCTTTATCTTCATTTTTGCTTCCATAACACTCTTGATATAGCGCGTTATTCAGTACCTGGCGCTATAAAATAATTTGCATGGCGCTTTATTTTACGCCACTCCAGGCTTTTTATGATACTCAGAAATTCCTTAGAATTGACAAAACCGGCAATAGTTTTATCTTTGACCACAGTTCCGTCCTTATTAACAAACACGATAGTAGGCAAACCAACAACTCCATACAGGCTGCGCACCACGACGCATAAAAATCAATCATCGCTATCTTACTACTTGCTTTGGCCTGCCTGAGTCCTTCCTCCTCACTCATCACCCAATCGACTTATGAGTGGCTTTGGGCCATATCCACTCCCTGCTTTTTAATAAAGTATCTGTAAAATAATTTTGTTCTTACGCTTTTAATGACAAGCAATAATCATGATTTATTCCAACAAAATAAAAATTTTAGTAACACTTTAGATTTTTGGAAATTGATGCATCTATTATCGCTCAACATGGGTGGCACAGACAAGCTGTGTTTGTCCGTGCCACCCAAAACTAAACCGAAACATAATTTTCAAAAAGCTAAAGTCTTAGAAACAAACGCATATCAAAATTGCGGCCCTATTACTGAAGAGGCATATTATGGGCGATAGCCAGAAAATTAAATTATTGCGTGTCTGCAACTTGAACAAAAACCTTAATCACATTTTTCGCCTTCGTTAGAATGGGGCTAATATCCTGATAGTTTTCAAGACCTCCGATCTGATGGGTTAACAATTTCGACAGCCATCCAGGCCATTGCATTTCAGCCAGAGAAAAGTCTTTAACACCTAATTCAAAATACTCCCGATTTGCATTCACTGTACCAACAACAACCTTATTGCCCAGAACAAATCCCATGTTAATTTTATCAGATGGTATCTCAACTGATCTCCCGCCGCCTGTCACACTGGAAAGAACAAGAACACCATTCTTCCCCAGGATGTTCATCGCTTCAAATACAAGCGGTGAATAGCCCGTCGCTTCGAGAATGAGATCAAAAGGGCCATGATCTCCGAAAGATTCCGTTAAAGTAACATCCTGAAGACTATGATAGCATGCACCTATTTGATTCAAAAGCTGAGAGTTTAAGTAAGGTGGTTTGGTCCGTCCGAAAGCACAAACCTGCAATCCGCGAAGACGCAGCGCCAGAGTTGCCTGCAATCCGATAGTACCGGCACCGAGCACAGCGGCCCGCTTGGGACGCCACACCCTTAACCGTCGCTGGATTTCATACGCCTGAGCTATCCCCTTTTCGATCACACTGGTAGGTTCCAGAAGTACGCCTACCTCTTTTAACCCCGGTGGAACTTTAACGATATATTCCGGTTCATCCACATAATACTCAGTCATATACCCATGTCTCAGATTGATTCCCCGTTCATAATAGACATCGTCTGTAGTCATGTCGTACGTCCCGATTTTATCATATAGGGAAGTTCCAGGACGTCTGACCGTTGCCACAACATAATCACCGGCCTTCAGACCACTCACATGAGAGCCCACATCTTCGACAATGCCAAAAGACTCATGACCAATAATGAGAAAATCATCTCCGGGTGGCGCAGTACCATACTCTGCGGCATTAATTTCTTTATCTGTCCCGTCAACGCCCACTCTCAGCACCTTTACCAGAACACCTCTTCCATCAGGGACATCAGTCACCATTGGTTTGGGTATCTCCCGTATATGCAATGAATCTGGCCGACCCGGTACAACTGCAATGGCTTTCATTGAATCCCTCTGCCTTTCTTTTGATTCCTATAGAATCAAGGTTGTCCGACGTCCCTGGGTTGCAGCAGTTTTGCCACCAAACCGGTCCAGCCGGTTTGATGAGAAGCGCCAGCACCCCTTCCGGTATCGCCGTGAAAATACTCATGAAACAATAGGTAATTTCGAAAATGCGGGTCTTTTTGAATTTTTTCACTGTAGCCGAATACAGGGCGATTCCCATCCTTATTCTGCAAAAATATTCGGGTCAGGCGCCGCGACAGCTCATTGGCAACATCATTGATGGTCATAAAATTTCCTGACCCTGTCGGGCATTCAATCTTGAAATCGTCTCCATAATAGTGATGGAATTTTTGCAGTGACTCGATAATCAAATAATTCATGGGAAACCAAATGGGTCCCCGCCAGTTGGAATTGCCGCCAAACAAACCTGAGTCCGACTCAGCAGGCTGATAAGACACTGAAAATGTATTGTCATTAAAATGTAAGACAAAGGGGTGCTCCAGGTGATAACGGGATAATGCCCGAACCCCGTAATCAGACAAAAACTCACTTTCATCCAACATGCGCTTAAGCAGATGTTTCATCCGGTGTCCCCGCAGCAGCGAAAGCAGCCGCCGCTCGCCAACACCGGGTTCTGTCCAGCGGGAAATCAGACTTGCCAGGTCAGGCCGGTTTTCCAGAAACCAATCGAGCTGTTTTTTAAACTCCGGGACATGTTCAAGAAGGTGTGGCTCAAGGGTCTCAACAGCGAAAAGAGGAATTAATCCCACCATAGCGCGCACTTTCAACGGCATGACCTCACACTTGCTATGATTTGCTTTGGAGCAATGAAGAACATCATAAAAGAATTCATCCTCCTCATTCCACAAATCGATGCCCTTGTTACCAAGGTTTTTCATTGCGCCGGCGATATAGAGGAAGTGTTCGAAGAACTTGATTGCCAGATCCTGATAGATGGGATTATACGTTGACAATTCCAGGGCAATGCGCATGAGATTCAGGCAATACATAGCCATCCAACTCGTTCCATCAGCTTGCTCGATATGTCCACCGGTTGGCAATGCCGCACTTCGGTCAAAGACGCCAATATTGTCCAATCCCAGAAAACCCCCCTGGAACAGGTTATGACCATGCTCATCCTTTCTGTTGACCCACCAGGTAAAGTTGAGCAAAAGTTTATGGAAGACCCGTGACAGGAAATCAATGTCCCCTTTCCCCTTATTTCTTTTTTTATCAATTTTATAGACACGCCACGCTGCCCAGGCATGGACAGGGGGATTCACATCGCTAAAGGCCCATTCGTAGGCCGGCAATTGTCCGTTGGGATGCATGTACCATTCGCGGGTTAGTAGTAAAAGCTGCCCTTTGGCAAATTCCGGATCAACCATCACCAGTGACAGACAATGAAATGCCAGATCCCATGCGGCATACCAGGGGTATTCCCATGTATCAGGCATGGAAATAATGTCTGCGTTGTTAAGATAAACCCATTCATGATTGCGTCCATCCAACCGTTCTCGAGGCGGTGGGGGTTGTCCACTGTCTCCCGTTAACCATCTGCTCACATCAAAATAATAAAATTGTTTTGACCAGAGCATGCCGGCAAATGCCTGACGCTGCACATTCCTTACATCTTCCTCTTTGATTTCTGACTGCAGGTCAGCGTAGAATTCATCCGCTTCCCCAATGCTTTGCTGAAACATCTTGTTAAACTTTTTAAAGGGGCTGGATAAGGCATGGTCCGAGAATCTTAAACAAATACTTATTGCCTTACCTGATGAAATGGTGCGCTGGTAATGTGCCGCTCCTTTGGTACCTTTTTTTGCAGGATTTATGGACCTCTCATGCCCGCTTACGATATAATCATTAATGCCGTCCTTGAAAAAACCCTCCATAGATGACAACCCATACAACCGCCGGTAATTCGTCTCATTTTCACAGAACAACAGCTCCGGTGCTCCATCACAATAAAGCCACCTGCTGCCAAGATCTACGTGTTCTACACGGATGATTTCTTTATTTACCGCAAACAGTTCAGGTTTAAAGTCTGTTAGTCCCCATGACCAGGTATTTCGAAACCACAACTGCGGTATAATGGATACGGTCGCATCTTCCGGTCCCCGATTGTGAATAGTAAAACGAATCAGGATATCTTCCGGCGAAACTTTGGCGTACTCGATAAACACGTCAAAGTACCTATTTTCATCAAATATCCCGGTATCAATAAGTTCAAATTCCGGTTTATGTCTTCCGCGACGTCGATTTTCATTCACCAGCTCCGTATAGGGGAATTCTTTTTGCGGGTACTTATACAACATTTTCATATAAGAATGCACCGGGGTATTATCGAGGTAGTAATAATATTCTTTCACGTCTTCACCGTGATTCCCTTCGTTCCCTGTCAGGCCAAAAAAACGTTCTTTCAGGATTGTATCACGGCCGTTCCAGAGGGCAAGGGAAAGGCATATCGTTTGTCTGTCATCACAAAAACCGGCGATTCCCTCTTCTCCCCATCGAAATGCCTTACTCCGTGCGGCATCGTGGGAAACATATTCCCATGCGGTACCCTGAGGACTATAATCTTCCCTGACGGTTCCCCACTGGCGTTCCGTTACATATGGACCCCATTTCTTCCACGATTTTTCCCCGCTTTTATCTTCTTCAAGGCGCATTTTTTCTGAATTCATAATTTTCTCCTTTTTATTCGTTAATCATCGGGCGGCCGTTTTTTGGTGTCAGGTATTCCAGATATTCTATACCCGGTGCTGAATCAACATTGAGCCGTGTACTCAACAACCGTGCGTTGAATACATTAATTGAGATGTTACTCTGAGCAAGAATATAAAAGAATGCATCCCGGATTTTATTTTTGCCGGGAATTCTTCATAAAGTTACACTTCTTTGGTACTGCCGATTACCAGCGACGCCCCGTTGGTGAACAAAAACCTTGTGGTGGTATGTCAAGGGCGCTGTTGAATTTACTGGACATATTCTGAAACGCGATTAGCCCGGTAATCTCCACAACAGCTTCGTCATCAAAATGTTTTTTCAATGATTCAAATTGCTCATCAGTAACCTGACGATCAGTATAAGTTATTGCCTCTGCGTAATCTAAAACCGCCCTTTCAAGGTCATCAAAAAGCGTGCTTTCTCTCCACGTTGCCAGCTCTCTGACTTTTTCCATCGATCCACATCGCTTTGCTAAAGTGAACGAATTTATATCGACACAAAAATGACACCAATTAATTTGTGAAACCCGAACGGTCACTAAAGACCGCAACACCGGGGTTAAGGGAGAACGCCTTGTATCAAAAGCCCCATACAACAGAGCTACCGTTGCAAATAAACGGGGCACCCTTGCCCATATCAACCCTGGATTGAGTACCTGCCCGTATTTCCTTTTTTGATTCCAAAAAAAAGGTTTCAAGTACCATGGATACTTTTTTATTGCTTTTACCGCTATTCTCACGTTACATACCTCTCTAAGCCTAAGATCAATTTTTGCTTTGTTATTTTTTGATGCGTAATATTATGGACTACCGTTCATAAAGAACTTCTCATAAAGTGACACTTCTTCGGTACTGCCGATTACCAGTAGTGCCCGTTGGTGAATAGATTCAGCCTTAATATCAGGAATCCGTCGCGTGCCGGTGCTGGAGAGGCCTACGGCCTGTTCTACAAGAAATGCAAGTGGTGCACATTCATACAACAGGCGCAGCTTCCAGCCTTCGTGCCCTGCATCTTCAGGGTAGAAATAAACTCCACCTTCCAGCAAAACACTATGTAGGTCAACGACCAGCGCACCGGCATACCGGAGTGAGCAGCACTATTCCCTGCAGTGTTCCCGGTCGGTCAGGTACTCAACAAACTTTTGAACGTTCGGAGTCCATTGAGAAAAACGGGCCAAATTGGCACTACACGTCACTCCCCCGCGAAGGGGGTTGTTTTTAATCAAGTAACCTTAACTTAATGACATTTTTACGCAACCCCCGGCATGCAAACATACAACAACCTCCCATAGCAGGTAAACACGGTTTTCCCCATTGATTTTTCAGTCTTCGATAGCAGTTTTGGCCTTGACGGGAAGATCATCCGGGAGGGTATAGGGCCTGGAGGTTGACCCTTGCGCTATGCGCCTTTTATACCTCTCGTATCCAATGCATTTAACAATTTCCCGAAGGCATCGGCAAAGAGGCGTAGCCCCTCCCGGAGTAAATTGTCGGTGCATTCTTTCATTGAAATGTCTAACTGCTCAAGTGTCTTCATCGTGTCGTATGCGGCTACAATATTTTCTTCAAGACTCGCACGGGGACGTCCATGATCCCGGAAGGCTTCAATTGTAGATAATGGCATGGTGTTTACCGTATCTGGCCCGATGAGTTCCTCGACATACGTCACGTCCCGGTACTTCGGATTCTTGGTACTTGTGCTAGCCCACAGAACACGCTGCGTTTGTGCCCCTTTTTCGGCAAGTTTCTGCCAGCGATCACCACGGAAAATCTCTTTATATCGCTGATAGGTAAGCCTGGCGTTGGCAATGGCTACTTTCCCCATGATTCCTTGCAACAATGCCTGTTCGTTTGCATGCGCAGACGTTTTAACTCTGGCCTCAATGATGGAGTCTAAAAGTGTATCTATGCGGCTAACAAAGAAGCTGGCCACACTGGCGATTGTTCTCACATCACCGCCGCGGGATGCTAACTTTTCCAATCCATTGATATAAGCCTGCGTTACGTGTTCATAAGTTTCCCGGGAAAAGAGCAGCGTCACATTGACATTGATCCCTTCGCTGATAAGCTGTTCGATAGCCGGAATACCTTCTGATGTGGCAGGTACCTTGACCATTACATTCTGCCGGCCAACGGCCTTCCAGAGCCGCCTGGCCTCAACAATAGTACCCTGCGTCTCATTGGCCAGAAATGGTGAGACCTCCAGGCAGACATAGCCGTCTCGTTTGCCAGTCTTCTCATAGACAGGCATCAGTACATCAGCAGCATCCTGAATGTCGCGTATCGCCAGATACTCGTAGATTGCCATAGCGTCCATATCTTTTTTTTGTTGCAGGGTATCCAGCATATCCGCATAATCAGCGCTCCCAGTGATTGCCTTCTCGAAGATTGCCGGATTGGAGGTAACTCCCCCCAACCCGTATTCTTCCACAAAACGGCGTAACTCTCCGGTCGTGATGAGACCACGCTGAATGTAGTCCAACCAGACACTTTGACCATATTCTTTCAACATTAACAGGGGATTCATTTCTTTTTTTCCTCCGGATTTGTTTGTTGTTGACTGTAAAGTTTCTCCTTGGACTGTATCTTTTCCAGTCTTTGACGATATATTCCTTCAATTCAAAACCTGATATTTTATCCCGCCTTATTCCTGTTCATTCAAACCCCAATCGTAGTCGAGGTATTTTATCGTTACTTTATTATTTCGAATAAATGCTGCATCTTCCGGATTTAAATATCCTGCAATGTACTCTTCCAATTTTTCATCCTTTTGAATAAAATCCCCTTCATACCATTTGAAGATATTAGTCTTGATTTACAATTTTCAATTGACACGCATCAGTAGGCATTGTTTCTTCTTTCTGACATCAACAATCCGGACAAGTAATTACAGATTGTAAAATTATTTTTTTCCTAAGCTTCATTTTATTGTTCCAAATTTTTTATGACTTTAAGAAATTCCCTGGGATTGACAAAACCGGTAATAGTTTTATCCCTGAGTACATTTCCATCCCTGCCTACAAATACGATGGTGGGCAAGCCAACAATCCCATACTTATACCAAAGTTGTTTAATCTTTGGATCGTTACTATTGGTACAATCAATCTTAATATTCACAAATCTCTTTGATACCCTGATAACTTCCGGATCAGTATAAGTGAGTTTTTCAAACTCCATACAGGCTGCACACCACGACGCCCAGAAATCAATCATTGCCGCCTTACCCTCGTCCCTTGCCTGTTTAAGTCCTTCTTCCTCACTCAATACCCAATCGATCTTCTCCTGGGTAACTACGGGCTGGCCAGGAGTTGAGGCCGCGAACGGCGGCAAAATAAATCCACTAATCATGAGATGTCCCACAAGAAAGTACGCTCCAAAGATAAAGGCTATAAGTCCGAAGGATCTCTTGGCCCGTTGAAAATTAGTACTTTCATGAGTCAGCCGGTCAAAACCGCCGGAAAATACCGCAGTAACAATCAAGAATACACTCAGGATGATGATGAAGGCGCTTCCCGGGATGATAAAACTCAGGTAATAGAGTGCGGCTCCGATTAAAAGGAGACCGAAGATTCTCTCCACCGTTTCCATCCAGCCTCCCGATTTCGGGAGGGCCCTTATAGCGCCTGAAAAGGTGCCCAACACAATCAAAAGCACGCCCAATCCCCAGGCAAATACAAACAACATCCAGAACCCCATGAATTTATTACCCGTGCTGGCAATGTAAACAAGCAAACTTGCCAGGGCCGGGCCGATACATGGCGAAGCAACAATCCCGGAAACCAACCCCATAATAAAAACGCCAATAATACCCTTTCCGGTTTTTGTTCCAAGCCGATCTGAGATAAAAGATGGCACCCGCAGGTAATATACCCCAAACATGCTCATGGCAAGCGCGACAAAAACTGCCACCACAAACCCTATGACCCAGGGACTTTGCAGAGCAGTACCAAACAATGCCCCGGTAGAAGCCGCTGCCACCCCCATAGCCGAGTATACAATGGATATGCCCAGGACATAAATCAGTGAAAGGAAAAATGCCCTTAAAGGGCTTCTGGCCGTAGCCTGGCCTCCGGCAGCTTGTCCGCCAATTACGGCAACGGTAATGGGTATCATAGGATACACGCACGGAGTAAAACTCAGACCCACACCTGCCAGGAAAATAATAATTAGTGAAACAAAAATTCCACGGCTCTCGATAGTCTTTTGGATACCAGTGGCCTCCGCTTTTTCCACAGGTTTTGAAACGGCCGGGATTTTTTCTTCCTGTATTTTAGAAACGCCCGATTTTGCTAACTCCACCTGTACCGGAAGTGTAAATTCATCCATCGTTGGGGCAAAGCAGACTTTATCGGAACATCCCTGATAATGTACCTTGAGTTGCACATTATACGAACCGGCCGGTAAATCCTTTGATACCTGAAGGAATGACTTTACCAGTACTTCTCCTACGTAGTCTTCTACTTCTTTCTCAAAAAATTGATCGTATCGGATTTCCCCTGGAGGAAGTTCTGTGGAAACCACCGCGAATCTAGTGTTATCTCCGCTTTCTATCTTAACCTGATCCTTGTAAATATGGTGGTTTGGGGCAATTGTGAAGTTAACTGCAACAGGGATAAGCTCACCCGCTGGAACATGTTCTTTTAAAAGTGTCGCGCCTGATTTAAACGGAGAGGTTTCTCCGAAGGCTATAAGGGGAAATATGATTAAAACAAAGACAATAGCAGAGCATCTTTTTATGAGGGGAACTGTTTTCATGGTATATTCATCCTTGTTATAGTCTATAAACGTTAATAAATAGCTGCGGTATTATCGTAAATAGTGTTCGTAAATGTACCGCAACTCCGCCGGTAATGATGATGCCTATAATAATAGGGAGAATAATAATGGTAGTAAGGACTGTGGTAGTAGGGAGAGTAATGGTGCTCCGGATAATAGGGTCCTTGATCGGAAGGCCTATCATATTTTTGAGCATTACCACACCCAACCAGAAATAGAGCAATAACGAAAAATAACGCAGGATTTATTTTCATTCGAATTCCCCCGGCGGGTTTGCAACCAATGTTATTTCTGCCAAAGTGCGGAATCCTAAGATACCTTATTTCGTTCGGATGACAGATTGTAGTTAAACGGTATAATAGAAAATTCCAAGTCCCTTAGTATCCACCATCGCCATCGCCACCATTGCCGTCATCGCTCGTTTCTTTTTTCAATTGAATGTCGGCCACCTCGTTTTCACCTTCTGCAAGTTCAAATTTCTTTTTTGCATTCTTAAAGCCTTGCTTCTTAGCCTTCAGGGTATAATTGCCAGCGCTTAAATCTGAAAATACATATTTACCGTCGTTATCAGTGGTGGTTTTGTCTTTAAAATTCAGTTCCTTGCTTTTCAAAGAAACTTTTGCACGTTTAATTGGTTTGCCGGATTTTTTAGCTGTTATGGTACCGGAAGCACTACCTTTCAGTGTCGGTGTAGGCACTAACGTAGGGGTAGGTGTTTGGGCTTTTACCGTGTTGTACGAAAATCCATATCCACTGGCCATTATAAAGCATAAAGATAACGCAATGTTTTTAAACATGTTGCTCTCCTATAAAAAATCCCTTCGGATAAGATACAATCAAAATGATCTAACACCCCCGGATTGCAGCAGTTTGCCACCAAACCGGTCTATCCGGTTTTATGAAAAATGGGCAGAAACAACTTCATTGTGCCTAAAGACAGGTATTACTGTCTTTCTATAGACATTAATGACAAATAAAAACCATAATTTATTCCCATAAAGTAAAAAATCCACCCGCCATGATTTTTAAAATTGTTAGCGTAACAACACCGCCCGAATCACCTTCTTCATCCAGGGTTTCAATGACTGTTTCGCTGCCTCAAGGGAGGCTGATTTGAGGATTTCCGACTCGGTAGGATATGAGAATATCATATTCATGAAAATGCCGGCGGTCAGTTTCTGCTTGATGGCGATTGTTATAGCAGGGATCATTTCCCCTGCCTTTTCACCGACAAGCGTAGCGCCAATGATGCGCCCTTTTTTGCCCAGGTTCAGCTTTAAAAAGCCTACACGGTCATCTTCTGCCTTTGCCCGGTCTATCGCACTCAGGTCTACCTTCAGCGAACTTTTATATGTACCAGCCTTACTTGCCATGGGTTCCGTATATCCCACATGGGCCACCTCAGGTTTTGTATAGGTAGTCCATGGAACTGCTGAATAATCTACTTTAGCGCACAGTTTGAATATTATATTGCGAATGATAATCCCAGCCTGATAACCGGCCATGTGAGTGAACTGATAATGACCTGTTACATCTCCGCAGGCATAGATATTTTTTACGGAGGTCTTCTGTTTTTTGTCAGTGACGATATATCCTTTTTCGTCTACTCTGACCCCAACCTTATCAAGTCCCAGATTCTTCGTTGCCGGTAATCGTCCGGTAGCTACCAGTAGCTGATCCCCGGTAATAATACGCCCCTTGCCTTCATGTTCTATTTCGACAGATATTACATCGCTATCCTGCCTGACCTCCCGGTATGCAATCCCCAAAAGAAGCTCTATGCCGTCATCTTTCAGTTGTTTCTCCATAAGAGGCCCTACTTCGGGGTCATCTTTTTTGAATAAGCCCGGACTGCGGTTAATGATCGTTACCTGAGAACCCAGATGGCGAAATCCCTGACCTAGTTCAATACCGATAGGCCCGCTGCCTAATACGATTAAATGTCCTGGAAGTTCTTTTAGATGAAAAATGGTACGATTTGTTTGATAATTGACTTCATTTAAACCGTGGATTGGCGGGACGGCTGGTTCGGAACCCGTGGCAATGACAATATATTTGCCCGTTATTGTTTCATTCCCGATTTTTACCGTGTGTCTATCCTGAAGCTCACCGAAGCCTAAGATAACATCTACTCCAAGTCCTTCGTAACGCTCTCTGGAATCGTGTGGTTCTATCTCACGGATTACCTTGTTAACCCTGTCCATGACTGTGGTAATATCCACCTTCTTCAAATCTGCAGTTAAGCCGTACATTGATGCATCCCGAATTGCCTTGGCTATATGGGCGCTCTTTAAAAATGTCTTACTGGGTACACAACCGGCATTCAGGCAATCGCCTCCCATTTTTTCCGCTTCGATTAATGCTACTCTGGCGCCCAGGCTTGCCGCTCCGGAGGCAACGACCAATCCACCGCTCCCTGCGCCGATAACAATAATGTGATAATCATATCTCATTTTTTTGCTCCCTTTAACTTTTTGTAAATACCTGGTATTAAAGCAAAGCACCCCAGGAGGGTGAAAGCGCCTATCAACCGGGGAGAGGCGATATCCTTTACAGAATGGATGGTTGCAAGCTGACCGCCTGCCAGGGTATAAACAAAAGTGCCGGGATACATGCCGATGAAACTTACCAAGGCAAATGTCCGTAATGGTACGCGGGTGAGTCCCATGACGATATTAATCAGGAAAAAGGGGAAAAGCGGAACCAGCCTTAAAAACAGGAGATAGCTCCAGGCATTTTTTGCAATACCTTCGTTAAATTTTTTCAGATTACGTTCATATTTTTTTTCCAGGGTATTTCTTAAGATAAACCGGGCAACGAGAAACGCCAAAGAAGCGCCAATTGTTGCGGATACAATTACAATACCAGAACCAGGAAGGGGGCCGAAAATGAACCCCCCTGTTAATGTAAGAATGGTCGCTCCTGGCAAGGAAATGGCGGCTGAAATGATATAAATCAACATAAATGCGCCCGTAAAGGCTACCCGATGCTCGTGGTAAAGGGTATTCAACGCCTCTCTGTTTGTCTGCAAGGCTTCCAATGAAAGATACTTATTGAAGCCCAGCATATAGAACACGACGAACAAGCCAACAATCGCGGCGATAATGAAAAATTTTGTATATTTCATGCCTGGTCTCCTGTTGAAGAGTTGTTTTGGGAAGTATTACCACCTCACATAAAAAATGAAGATTTCCATGCAATCTGTTTAAAAACGCTCGTTCCCAAGCTCTGGCTTGGGAACGCAAGTGCATTGGAAGCTCCCGCTTCCCTTTCGTAATAATTATTTGGTCCAAACTTTGTAAGTGGTTAAAGGGATTAGCATCCCCCCCTTGCCCCATAAGCGCTAACTTGTTTTATTGACAAATTTTATTCATCATGGTATTTTTATGTTAATTATCCCGCTAATCACTCTATAGGAGGATAAAGCCATGATGAGAGAAGATTGGGATCTTCTAAGAACTTTCTTCCCAAACGATTGGAAAAGTTTAGCCGTTGATACAAATGCTTTAAAAGGCT
>NZ_CAADGZ010000082.1:0-14938 GCF_900696675.1 uncultured Candidatus Kuenenia sp.
TTTGAAGAATCTTGTGATTGGGCTTTTTCATTTTCTCCAGGTAACAAATATTGCAAAGACGCTCAGAAATTTTGCGGCAAGACCTTTTCTTGCACTTCAAATGCTTCGCTAGTAATGTAGAGAACAAAAAAAGCACTTTATTTTTTACTCTCTCTTTTTCATTACTACAGGGATACTCCCGCTCCATTTTGCTTGTTTTGCTCATTCTTGCCGATTTACATGAGAACCCTATCGTTTTTAACTTTCTTCTCCACTTATTGACGGGAGCTTTTGGTACAAATTCTTGATCCACATCTTTCGTAGGGTGACTTTGACGTTGCTGAGGTGTTACAATAAATATACTTGACAACTTGCCTATAATGGCTATAATCACATTCTTTTCTGAAAAATTCCTTTATTTTCTTTTATTATCTCAATCTGGAAAGGGCGTTATTTGTCTATTGTGAATATTCAAGAATTAGTCGAAGCAGGGTTTCATTTCGGACATAGAACAAGCAGGTGGAACCCAAAGATGAAGCCTTTTATCTTTGGTAAGCAAAATCTGATTCATATCATTAATTTACGGGAAACGGTGAAGGGTCTTATCACTGCTTGCAGATTTGTAACGAACCTGGTGCAAACAAAGAAAGATATATTGTTTGTAGGCACGAAGTGGCAGGCACAGGATATTACCGCGCGAGAAGCAAAGCGGTGTGGTATGCATTATGTCAGCGAAAGATGGCTTGGTGGTGCGTTGACAAATTTTGATACTATCAGGAGTCGTTTAGAACGTCTTGAAGAATTGGAAAAAATGAAAGATACAGGCGAAATCAACCAATACAGTAAAAAGATGATTTCCTCACTCAACAGAGAATACAAGAAAATACTTACCAATCTGGAAGGCATCCGCAATATGACCAAACTTCCAGGGGCACTTGTGGTAGTGGACCCAAGATACGAACACAACGCTATAAAAGAGGCAAAAAAATTGGGAATACCAACTGTTTGCCTGGCGGATACCGATTGTGACCCTGATATGGTAGATATTTGTGTACCTGGGAATGACGATGCGATACGGTCGATTAATCTCTTTTTATCTAAGACAGCAGACGCCGTTCTTGCCGGAAAAGAACAACTTGTTACGCTGACAAAAGATTAATCAGGTTTTTACGAAAATCCTTCCATTTTTCGTAAAATTCAGAGTTTGTATATCCTTGGATTGCCAATCTAACAACTGCCTTTAAAGATACACATCTCAAGATGTTCCGCTTGATTATTTGTAATAACAAGATTACCGGCTTCGCAACAAGGACAGTTCGTAGCTATATTATTTTGGAGGATACCGATGGCAGATAAAGCGAGTGTTATGAAATTGCGTGAACAAACAGGTGCGGGAATATTAGAGTGCAAAAACGCCTTGGATGAAGTAAATGACGATTATGATAAAGCACTGGAAATTATAAAAAAGAAAGGTTTTGCAAAAGCTTCCAGGAAAGAACAAAGAACAACTGCCGAAGGCAGAATAGGTTCTTACATTCATACTAACGGGAAAATAGGCGTAATGGTTGAGGTGAATTGTGAAACAGATTTCGTGGCAAGAAACGAGGTCTTTCAGCAGTTTTTAAAAGATATTTGCATGCAAATTGCCGCAACCAATCCAATCGCAATAAAAAGGGAAGATATTTCTTCGGAAATTGTGGAAACACAAAAAAGGGGTTTTATAGAGGATACCAAAGGAAAACCATCTGATATTTCTGAAAAAATCGTTAAAGGAAAGCTGGAAAATTTTTATAAGGAAAAATGCCTGCTGGAACAACCGTTTATAAAAGATGACTCACAAACTATTCAGGATTTATTAATTGCAATTATCGCAAAAATAGGTGAAAATATTAAAATTAATCGCTTTGCCAGGCTTGAAGTAGGGGGGAAATAGCTAGCAGTTTAGATTGCCGCACACAATCATTATGCCGAAAAATAAGAAAATAAAGTATAAACGTATCTTATTGAAAGTTAGCGGCGAAGGCTTTGGCGGTGAAAACGGAAAAGGCATCGATACTGAAAAATTTGCAACATTTGCCAAAACGATACAAAAGATTTTATCACTCGGTGCTGAAACGGCGCTTGTCGTTGGCGGCGGTAACGTGTTGCGCGGCGCTAAATTTGGCCTTTCGGGAAAATCCAGAATTGTAGCGGATCAGGCGGGGATGATTGCTACCATCTTAAATGCATTGCTTTTGCAGGACACCCTGGAAGAGTGCAACATTAAAACGCATGTAATAAGCGCAATTGAAATTAAGAATATCACAGAACCTTTTATTTTACGAAATTGTTTACGGTATCTTGAAGAAAGAAATATTGTTATTTTTGCGGGGGGAACGGGAAACCCCTATTTCACAACCGATACTGCAGCTGCTTTACGCGCGATAGAAATTAATGCCAACGTGATGCTTAAAGCCACAAGAGTTGACGGCGTGTATACAGATGATCCAGCTAATAATCCATCCGCAAAGCTGTTAAGCAAACTGACCTATGCCGAAGTATTAAACCGACAATTAGGCGTAATGGATATGACTGCGGTATCCTTGAGCATGGAAAACAAATTGCCAATAATCGTATTAAACATGAATAAAAAAGGAAATATTGAAAAGGCTGTTTTGGGGAAATCTGTTGGTACTTTTATAGGAAATTAACCGATATGTCAATAGATTCGATTTGCAAAGAAACAAAGGCAAAAATGGAAAAGGTTATCGCTCATTTGCAAGATGATTTGAAGGGAATAAGAACCGGTAGGGCAAGCACTGGTCTGGTCGAAAATATACGGGTTGAATACTACGGGAACCCTTCACCCTTAAAGCAACTTGCAGTGATTTCCACACCTGATGCACAGTCAATCTTGATAAAACCTTACGATACTACTATAGTATCTAATATCGAAAAGGCAATCATTCAATCAGACATCGGCCTGAACCCTTCTGTTGAAGCTAAAACCCTGCGCATCGTTATTCCTCCGCTTAATGAGGAGAGGAGAAAAAAACTTTCCGTAACCGTAAAAGATTTTGGGGAATCAACAAAGGTTTCTTTGCGTAATATACGGCAGGATTCAAATAAACAAGCGGATAAAGAAAAGAAAGAAAATATTTTAACAGAAGACGATGTTAAGCGCGCCAAGGATGAAATTCAAAAAATTATCAAAGACTTTGAAACTAAGGTAAATGATTTAATCAAAAGAAAGACTGAAGAAATACTCAAGGTATAAACGTACCGTTGAAACGTATATTATCGATGTTTTTTCCCTTTGTAATTTTATTTTCTGCGTGCAATATTCATACATTTCTGTATAATGGGGGCATAGCTCAGTCGGTAGAGCACCGCCCTTTTAAGGCGGGTGTCGATGGTTCGAGTCCATCTGCCCTCATTTACTATTGTGCATAAATGGCCCCATCGTCTAGTCTGGTCTAGGACAACAGATTTTCGATCTGTGAACTGGGGTTCAAATCCCCATGGGGTCATATATGATTTGAAAAAGCCATAAGAAACCAAACTCTTATGGCTTTTTTGTTTTATAACAAATTTTGACCTATAATCCAAAATTTATCGTTTGGTAACATTTTAGTTTTTTAAAAAATTCCAATAATAGCGATGTTTGCCGCATGTGTATGGGCGAAGCATTTGCTATAAATTGTCATAGATAAATTCATACCCAAACGGGCAAATGCTTCGCCCATACTTTTTCAAAAAACTAAGTTGATACTTTTATGGAGATCACGACTTGATGGTGCGTCTGTGCTGTTTGTTGGGAGGCGATGTCATTGTTTTTGATGCAGTTTTGAAGAAGAGAGACATTCATTTGTCTGCATTTTCGGGTGGCTACCTGTGAGGGTGTTGCTCCCGGTCTTTGGCGCAATCTGTCACCGTGCCTTTGATAAGGTTTATGGTATGAGGAATAACCGGCAGAACGACGGAGAGGTTTTCCGCAACGCCTTTTGGGCTTCCAGGAAGGTTTATGATAAGGGTTTGCCGATATATCCCTGCCACCGCCCTGGAACCCATTGCCCTTGGTGTGTGCTTCATCCCTTCCATACGCATTGCTTCTCCGAAGCCAGGCAATTCTTTTTCTATCACTGCCCTTGTTGCCTCAGGCGTGATATCGCGAGGGCCAACTCCGGTACCTCCGGTTGTGATGATAAGATCGGATAGTTTGGAGAATTCACGAAGTTTTTTGATAATGAGGTCTTTTTCATCGGGGATTATTTCGTATGCGACAATGGATGTATTGATTTGTTGGAGCATCGTACGGATAATCTCTCCGCTTTTGTCTTCGCGCTCCCCTTTTGACCCTTTATCGCTCAATGTTACTATTGCGGTGCGAATCATAGTTTACACCCCAGAGGGATATTCATGTATTAAAATTTCATCTCCGGCTTTAATCATTCCGCTGCTAAGGATTTCTGCAAAAATCCCTTCTCGCGGCATGATACAGTCGCCTGCCTTGTAATAAATGGCGCAGCGGTCATGGCATAATTTGCCGATTTGGGTTATCTTTATGATAATATCATTTCCGATTTTCAGCGTAGTTCCAACAGGAAGCGATTTTAGTTCTATGCCACTGGTGACAATATTTTCTCCAAAATCGCCGTCTTTTATCTCTAAGCCTTTACTACGCATCACGTCGGCGCTTTCCGTTGCAAGCAGACTCACCTGGCGGTGCCATTTTCCTGCATGGGCATCTCCCTCTAGGCCATAATGTTTAATTGCCATGCATTTGCCTATATTTCGTTTCTGGATACCTTTTCTTTCGCTTACGCAGACAGCTAAAATTTTCCCCATTGGTATTTTAATATACGAATAAGTTTATTAATGAGTACAATATGTTTTCTTACTGCACGCTATTGCAAATCGGAAATCCCGGAAGAAGTTTAACAAGGGAAGTTTTTGGTGTCAAGGAGAACCTCTTGCGGGGCACGACAACGTCAAAGTCACCCTACGAAAGACGCGGATCAAGAATTTGTGCCAAAAGCTCCCGTCAATAAGTGGAAAAGAAAGTAAAAAACGATAGGGTTCTCATTTAAATGAGTAAAAATAAGCAAAACAAGCAAAATGGAGCGGGAGTATCCCTGTAGTAATGAAAGAAAGAGAGAGAGAGTAAAAAATAAAGTGTTTTTTTTTGTTCTCGACATTACCAGCGAAGCATTTGAAGTGCAAGAAAAGGTCTTGCCGCAAAATTTCTGAGCATCTTTGCAATATTTGTTACATGGAGAAAATGAAAAAGCCCAACCACAAGATTCCTCAAAGAAGCCATTGCCCTTGGGCATTTTTTGTGCGTATTTGAGAATGATCTTCACGAAAAGCGGTATCACGCACATAAGGAATTATTTGCAGAACGCAAAAAATTAAAAATTATACAAATAAATCAAAACAAACCGTTCCTGAGCGAATTATCAAAAAAACAGAAGGTTATATTCGACGCTTTTGGAATTCGGGAAGAGGTATTACATAGTTATTAACTTTCTTATCCAATTTAGGTATAAATGGAATGGAGTGTCCATAGCAGGGTATAAGTGTTATAGGAGATGGAAAAAAATTGGCACCTTAGGTAACCGTAAAGTAGTGTATCACCGTTTTCCCAACCCTTTCCTTCCAGATGTAAGTAATTTCCCGGATAGTATATTTTGTGCCGTTCCAAATAAACCAAACGGGTTTGAGTTTTTTTTTGTTATCACCAAAAATCGCCCCTACTTTGATCGCTTCATGAACTTCAGTAATCATACCGTCATCCCCCCGGAAATCACTGTTATAACTTCTCTAACAACCGCACCACCGCAGTAACCTTGCCAATGATGCGAACCTCATCTTGTTCTCCCTGGAGCACAATGGGTTTCATCATTGGGTGTTCCGGGTGCAATTCCAGCGTATTTCCCTTCTTGTAGAATCTTTTGACCGTGGCCTCACCATTTATGAGGGCAACCACAATTTCCCTGTTATTGGCAACCGGTTGCGGCCTCACCAGTACGAGGTCGCCTTCCTGTATATGAGCATTAATCATGCTGTCTCCCTCAACCCGCAAAAAAAATGCGTCTCCGGTACGGCAGATTGTTTTATCTACTGCAAGATATCCCATAATATCTTCTATTGCCGGATGAGGAGCGCCTGCTTTGACACTTCCAACAATGGGGATGAGATTTGTTTCTGCATGTCCAGCCGGAGCTTCTATAATTTCAATAGCCCTGGGACTGTTGTATTGTTTTTTGATGTGTCCTTTACGGGCAAGGATGTCAAGATACTTTTTGACGATATTGGTGCTGGAAAGATCCATCCCGCGCATAATCTCGCGTACCGTAGGTGGATACCCTTTTTCCTGAAGAGATGCTTTTAAAAAGGCTAGAAAATCCGCCTGTTTTTTGGTTAAAATAGTATCCGTTAATTTTTCTTCATTGGTGGACATATGTTTACCATTATATTTTTTGCTGTAACTTTGTCAATTCTCTTTTTAAAACATTACTTTGTTAAAAATTAAGCGGCGATTTTTTTCTTAAATTGAGCGGGGAATTGATTGCTTTTTGGAGACATCTTTACCTTCTCCGAGCATATGGCTATAAGCCAAATGAATGAATACGGGTTTGATAAAATATTACAAGGGCTTGATTTTACAGAGGATCTAATTGCCTGTTCCAAGACGCTCATTGTGGGGAGAATGGTTCATCCTGGCAGCGAGCGTGATACCGTGCGATGGCTTTCTGAAACAAGCGGGGGTGGTAGAGCTATTAGACTCCGGGGTTAAACTGTATGATAAAGCGCTGCATCGCGCGGCAGTTTTGCTGTGGGAGAATCATGTTGCCATAGAGCAAGGGTTATCAAAGCGGGCGCGAGAGATATTTTTCCCTCAAAGAGATGGTGATTTTATATGATTTAACAAATACCTATTTTGAGGTTAGCAAAAGAGGGTCGTAATGATTGTCCGTTAATTACGCTATCCCTTATCGTTGATGAAGTGGGATTTCCCAAATAGAGCAAGGTTTTCGGAGGCAATGCATCAGGGCCTGATATCCTGAAAGATATTTTGGCGGGATTAAAAAAAGAAGTTGGAATAGAGGCATTCAATCATTTTCGGCTTCACCACTATTGCAAATAAATCACTGAATGGTTATATTCAGACATTACGCTGCGTGTTGGAGTGTTAAAAGCATCGCAAAAAAATCATATAAATTGCGTCTTTTTAAAAACGTAAGAGCTAGAGACGAAAGATGAAGGATGTCCGTAGTCCGTAATTCATCGTCTGTCTTCCGTCGTCCCCGCATTGTGCGGAAAACAGCGCTATTATTGGAATTTTTCAAAAAACTAAAGTGTTACGATTTTTCCCTTTAATTTTGAGTGAAATAAACAAAACAATTGAAATGTATATGGAATTTAAAAATAAAAGAGTTACCGTTATGGGACTCGGTGTATTTGGGGGCGGCATTGGCATAACACAATTTCTTGCAAGGCAGGGGGCGCATGTAACGGTAACGGATATAAAGGGTAAAACAGATCTTTCACAATCCCTGCGGCATCTTGACAATCTGCAGATTACTTACCGGCTGGGCGAACACAGAGATGTAGACTTTATCAATACTGATATGGTCATCGTCAGCCCTGCTGTTCCCATTGACTCAAAATTCATACAAATTGCAAGGGAAAACGGTGTTCCTATTGACACAGAAATGAACATATTCTTTAAACTTTGTCCCGCTTTCACCATTGGAGTAACCGGCAGCAACGGGAAATCCACCACAACCACGCTGATTGGAGATATTTTGCGACAAACCTCCAATAAAATATGGGTTGGCGGCAACATCGGTAAATCACTGCTTCTGCAACTAGAAGAAATGAAGCCGGCGGATATTGTGGTGCTGGAGCTATCCAGTTTTCAACTGGAATCGCTCTCTTCAATTAAAAAGAGTCCCTGTATGAGTATAGTAACAAATATTTCTCCCAACCATCTGGACAGGCATAAAGACATTGATTCTTATATCCATGCAAAGAAGAATATTATCTTGCATCAGAAGCAGAGTGATTCCGCCATTCTGAATTACGATGACCCGGAGCTGAGAACATGGGAAAAAGAATGTTATGGCCGCGTTTTGTGGTACAGCACACAACAGCCGGTAGAAAATGGCGCATTTCGTGAAAACGAACATATTGTAATTTCCATAGATGGGAATACCATTTCGATACCCTGTGTCTCAAAAATCAAACTTCCTGGAGACCATAATCTCCACAATGTACTTGCAGCATCGTGTGCAACATATTTACACGGCGCAAACAAACAAACCATTGAAAAAACAGTTACTTCTTTTTGTGGATTAGAACACCGTTTGGAATTTGTAAGAGAGGCAAAAGGCATCAGGTATTATAATGATTCTAAAGCAACCACCCCCGAATCTGCAATTGCCGCAATTATGAGTTTTAAGGACTCTGTGCTTATTGCTGGAGGATACGATAAGGGAAGCGATTTTGAGGAATTTGCCGCAGTTTGTGCAAATTACTGTAAAGCTGTTGTTCTTATTGGAAAAACTGCAAACAAAATAGAGGAACTTATTTCTCTAAAAAAGGGGGAAAAAGAATACCCCCATGTATGCATTGCAAATACCTTAAAAGACGCCTTTCAAACAGCAAATACTCTCACAACACCGGGAGGCGTTTTATTGTTCTCGCCAGCCTGCGCTAGCTACGATATGTTTAATAACTATGAAGAACGAGGCAAACAATTTAAAAATATGGTGTTGTCACTATGACTAAATATATACTCAATCAGGCTGAAAACCCGTGGTTTCAGTCTGATTGAGTATATTTCTCTTCTCCGGAACGAAGCGGACTTTTTTGGCATCCATTTATAATTTCCATCGCTTGTATCATCTTTTCTGTAATTGTAAGATTTTACAATAGTTTCTATTATGGAATCATTTATACTCAAGGGGGTTCACAAAATGTGATTCCAGAAATGCTATAACTATTTATTTCAACAAAAGTTAAATCTAATTTTAGAAATCCCTATTTGCGAACTCTTACGGTATCGTAAAAGAAGAATATCCACATAATTACCTATGCTTGCGGTTGCTATCCACTGAATAGTGAATTCATTGTCTATAAACAATGACGTTCTTGCATAGGGACGCATTATTTTTATAATTTTTTCTTCTTGTTTTTGGCACATCCCGGATTTTAGCGGAAGCGAAACCCATTCAATGTCTTTAGGGATATCAATTTCATACTGAAGTGTCTTTACATTAGACAGAATTTTCCACTTTTCTTTTCCTTTATATCAGTAAGATGCCTGTAAAATCCGATTTAACGTTTTATCCAATGAATAAATTCATAAAAGAGATTAATTGCCGGTTGGTATAACAAATGTCTGTATAACGTTCTGAAAGTATTGTCGTTATTATGCGATATTATGCGATTGCCCTGGTCAAATATCCTTGTTTGACACAAAAAGCATCTCCCGATGCCCTACGGAATCCCTGGCAATTACAAAGATAGGTATATCATGTGACTCTGATACCTTTTTAAAATCCTTGTCTTTGATAAACAGAAAGACCCGTTCGTTTGAATTCATGTATTTCTTCAGGTCTTCAGAATCGTTTATTACCGGCAGGTGATTTCTATTCGTATAAAACAGGTACGAGTCTCTGAGAAAATTATACATTGCCAATTGATCGCCGGGTTTCATTGCAGCATTTGCCTTGTCGCAAATTTCTTTTGCCGATTTGTACTGATTTAATAATGGGATTACCTGCAGTGTACTCAGGGTAAATAGAGAGAAAACAAGCAGGATGAGGACAAAGAGGAAAGGCAATATTCTTGAGTGTTTTATGAAACGCAGCATAATTATGCCGCCGGCAAAAAGTAACAATACAAATGGTATGGTAAGACGAATGTGTTCAGGCCGAAATTTGTATATACCTAACGGTAAGAGAAACCCTAGAAATATGGTTAGTCCGCTTATGAAATAACAAGGGATATAGCCTGTTTTCCTGAAACGGATATCCCTGAATTGTTCTACAAACTCATTCAGAAACCATGCGATTATTAAAGAGGCGGCAGGATAGAGTGGAAGAACGTAGATGTCCCTTTTCCCCGAAACGATAGAAAAGAAAAAGAAGATAACGACAAACCAAACCGCAGGGAATACCACTTCCTGAAACCTCTTTCTCCCTTCTCGTGAAAACAGATACACGACAACGCCTGGGATAAAGATTGTCCACGGAAAATAATTCAGGGGGAAATGGATAAAATAGTAATAAAGAGGCCGTTTATGGGCAAAGGAATCAGCGAACCGTCCGATATTTTGCTTGAATAATATTTGTTGCGTATATTCCTTACCACCGTATATGCCTGCCAGATATACCCACGAGAACACCAAAATTGCAAAAAGAACTCCCCCTATCCAGGGTTTTGTTTCTTTCAAAACCTTTATATCTCTTTTCAGAGAAAGATATGTCACGACTACGAGGAATGGAAGAAGAAATCCTACAGGGCCTTTTGTAAGCGTTCCAAGGGCCATGAAGATATAAAAGAGGGTGTAATAACGGACTTTATTTCCCGCTTCCTTATACCCTTTATAGAAACTGAACAAGGCTGCCATAACGAAAAATGTAAGCAGCACGTCAAAGGCAGCACGGTGCGTCATCCAAAGGAATTTTATGCTGGTGGCGAGTATAAGGGCTGAAAGCAAGCCTATTCTGGTGTTATGGAAAACATTTCTGGCAAAATTAAACAGTATCAGGCAGCATCCCACACCTGCGAGGGCAGAAGGCAAACGCGCGGACAGGTGCGTTATTTTACCGAACGGGACGGAAAACAGATTAATCATCCAGAATAAAAGGGGGGGTTTGTGGGGATATGGTTCGCTATTTAACTGCGGAAGTATAAAATTGCCGCTATCCCGCATTTCTTTGGAGACCTGTGCGTAACGGGGTTCATCCGGCGCCCAAAAATCCCTTTTTCCTGTATTGAAGAGAAAGAGGAATGAAAGGAAAAGTACCAGGATGACGGTCAATAAGCGTATATTTATCGTAGTTTTGTTCATTTAAATAACGATATTTGTACGATGCTATGTGATAATATGACGATACTCCCTTCATGTGAAAAGGAATACATTGTAAGGAATTTTAGCACAGTTAACAAATTCCGTCAACGATTATAGCAAAATGATAATGGGTTTTTTGGCCAGTAAATGGCTTTGTATTAAACTGTAAACCTTTTGAGTATATCTGTTATTGGCTTGACAATGTTTAACCCTCTCAGTATCCTAAACTGGCAAAGCCTGAACCAAGCAAGAAATAAAAAATACGAAATCCGAAGTACGAAATACGAAACAAATTCGAATAACAAAGCATAAAATCCAAAACATACAACAATATGAAGCACGAAATGCAAGATACGAAAGACGTACTTGTTTAGAATTTCAAATCATTTTGTCATTGGAATTTGTTTCGTATCTCGTGTTTTCGGATTTTACTGTTAAATATTTTGCCTGAAAATGCAAAGAAATTAAGGTCTTTCCATGGAAAAGAGGGTAATTCAATTTGTCTCATATTTATATTTTCGAAGACGCCAACTATTCACGCCTTGCTCCCCTCGTATACACCAGGGCAACGTTTGAGTTGCGTTGTGGTTTGTATACGCAATGGGAAAGGATATCTAGACTTTATCCCGGTGCTACCATTACCCTTTTCTGCAGGGATGCCCTCGCGGATATTGTAAAGGAACGTTATCCCCTGGAGGTGAATGCCCCCCGGAAACAGAACGATAGCTGTCTTTTTATAAACGGCCGCGCGATTCTTTCGCGTCCTGTTTCTTTGGAAGGCCCTGAGGAAATTGGCATGCAAGGCGATACGGTTGTTTACCTTCGTCTCAAAAAAAATTCCCCGGAAAAAATATCGTACAACACATTTCTTGAAGAAAACTATCATGAAAAATGGGAAAACACCTTGCCTAGGGTTGATATTCATACGCCGGTATTCAGTTATTATTGGGACATTATAAAACGTAATGCACATCAAATAGCGGAAGACTTTTCCTTATTTGTTAAGGAGGGACGGAATGCGGGGAACGTGTATGAAGGCACTTATCTCATCAATAAAGATAAGATATACATTGGAAAGGGCAGCAGGATCAAACCTTGCTGTGTACTCGACGCAGAGAATGGGCCGGTTTATATTGGCAATAATGTAACCATTTCCCCTAATACCTCCATTGAGGGGCCGGTTTACATTGGAGATAATTCTGTAATCCTGCCCAATTCGCGGTTACGGGGAGGCACCAATATCGGAGAAGTATGCAAAATAGGGGGAGAAATCGTAAACACAATATTCCACAGCTTTACCAACAAACAACATGACGGATTCTTGGGCGACTCCTATCTTGGTTCATGGGTCAACATCGGGGCGGATACAACGAACAGTAATTTACTTAATACCTATGGCCTCATAAAAGTTCAAATGGGAAATACCCTCATAAACACAAACCACAATTCCCTTGGCATGGCGATGGGAGATCATACGAAAACCGCCATAAATACGACGATTATGACAGGGAGTGTCATTGGCTTTGCATGCAATATTGTCACCAATCTCTATCCTCCGAAATATCTACCTTCGTTTTCATGGTGTACCGTCAATGGGATAAGGGTTTACGAGTGGGATAAGGCATTATGTGTGGCAAGGCTTGCTATGGAAAGACGGGATAAAAAAATGTCCGCTGCGGAAGAGGAACTTTTTAAAAAAATATTTCAGCTTACTGAAAATGAAAGAACTATATGCAAAAAGACATAAAACATGAACAAATCATCAACGAAAAGATAATTATCGATACCAGTATCTTTACCAATCCGGAAGTTTATCAGACCTTTGGCAATGACCCTACAGATGCCCTGCGTTCTTTTCTTGAAATTATCAGCAAATTGAAAGGGCCTACCTTTTATATGCCGCAGACGATTTATGAGGAGCTTTTAAACTTTGTAGAGATAAAAGATATACAAGTTGATTTGCAAATGTTATTGCAGCAAAAATCCCCGAAACGTTACGAGTTGACCGTTCCCGCGTTTTTGCTCTATGAACTTATTGAAGACGTACGGCTGAGGATCGATAAGGGCTTGAGGGTGGCGGAAACCGCCGTCAGGGAAACCTCGCCCGATACCGAACCTGAAGCGATAGCAAATCTCAGGAAAAAATATCGCATGGCGCTGCGTGAGGGAATTATTGACAGCAAAGAAGACGTTGATTTAATCCTGCTTGCAAAAGAAATGGACGGCATAATGATGACTGCGGATACCGGCATTGTCAAATGGGCGGATAAGCTAGGTATAAGGTACATCGACCCTCGCATGTTACGGAGTATTTTGGATAAGCTGGCTGCTGCCTCCTGATGGTACTGCCAAATGCCTGATTTAAAAATCTGTGTAATACGGAGGATCTGTGGTTTCAATATCTTTTTACCGGTTTTGAAGCTTTACCAACACTGTTTAGGTTGTTAATTATTACGTCTCTATCATGTGTCCAAGTTTTTCCTTTTTCGTACGCAGATATTTTTGATTTTCTGCGTTTGGTTCAACAACGATTGGCACGCGCTCAACTATTTCCAGTCCATATCCTGCAAGCGCGGCAAATTTTTTTGGATTGTTCGAAAGCAAACGCATTTTAGTAATGCCCAGATCTCTTAAAATTTGTGCGCCGATTCCATAGTCCCTTTTGTCCACTGGAAGTCCTAGTTTCTCATTTGCCTCTACCGTATCCAATCCTTTATCTTGTAAGTGGTACGCATGCAATTTGTTTTCTAAGCCGATCCCTCGTCCTTCCTGCCTCATATAAAGCAAAACACCCTTACCGTTTTCCTTTATGATTTTGAGGGCATTATGAAGCTGTTCTCCGCAGTCACAACGCAAAGAACCGAAAACATCGCTCGTCAGACATTCATCGTGTACCCTTACCAGTATCGGTTCATTTTGCATTGGGGAAGGAGTATTTATGTCTTTGCTGCCAACTTCCAGGCATAAAGCAAGGTGGAGGTACTCATCAACAAAGGAACGATAGAGATGAAGGATGAATTCCCCATATATTGTGGGGAGTTTTGCGGTTACGCGTTTCTCAATTAATCGTTCCTGTTCATGGCGGTATTTTATGATATCCGCAATTGTACAGATTTTGAGATTGTTTTTTTCGGCAAATTTTTTGAGGTCCGGAAGTTTTGCCATGTTTCCGTCTTCCCTCATAATTTCGCAAATGACTGCGGCATTTTTGAGACCGGCAATGCGGGTTAGGTCAACGGCTCCTTCTGTATGGCCGGCTCTGACAAGAACTCCGCCGTTATGCGCCTTTAGCGGAAATATGTGACCTGGTCGAACAAAGTCTTCCGCAGTGGCATTATCATCAATGGCTGTTAATATGGTCGTTGCCCTGTCTTTGGAAGATACGCCTGTGGAAATTTCTCTTGCGGCGTCAACGGAAACGGTAAAAGGCGTCTGAAAGCTTGATGTGTTATTGGAAACCATTGGATAAAAGTCCAGTTCTTCAGCCCTTTTGGCATTTATCGCAAGGCAAAGAATGCCTCTTGCATGTGTTAGTATAAAGTTAATAGCTTCGGGAGTAACCTTTTCCGCTGCAAGAATTAAATCTCCCTCATTTTCCCGACTCTCGTCGTCTATTAATATTGTCATTTTCCCATTTCTAAGGTCTTCTATTACTTCTTGTATTGAATTGAATTGCATTGAATACACCTCACAATTGATTTGTCTATGAAATACTGCCCGTGTTGTAAAAGGACAAGCATGAACTGTTATTTAAAGATAATAATATTACCTAAATCCTGCAAACGATTTTCGCAATGCGAAAATCAGTATTTTCCACTACCAAGATTGGCAAAAAGCGATAACAGATATCCGTTTTTTAGCAATTGTGGTAGCGCTATTGTACTACTTTAAACA
>NZ_CAADGZ010000083.1:0-14889 GCF_900696675.1 uncultured Candidatus Kuenenia sp.
TTTAGTCTTTTGAGAGTGGTAAGTATACCGCAGATGGAGACAGTACATCCCTATCTTGATTTTCATTGCATCAGAGAGCACGTTTCCGACAATTTCCCATGTCTTTTTGTTTAAAGTAGTACAATAACGCTACCACAATTGCTAAAAAACGGATATCTGTTATCGCTTTTTGCCAATCTTGGTAGTGGAAAATACTGATTTTCGCATTGCGAAAATCGTTTGCAGGATTTAGGTTAAAAACATTTTGTTTCTTTACTCCTGCCCCATGTTGATCTCCAATAGATTTTTCGGCTAATTTGTCCAGTTTCCAGGCAAGGATGTCTTCCTCAATTTGTCTGCCACATTCTTCAGCGTCAAATCTGTAAAACCATTTTTTGAATGTTGCAAGCGCTGAATGGCTAAGAACAACCATTAAGCCCATTCATTGGGAAGATTGTGCTTTAGTGCTTGATACCTATGAAAAGAAGAAGTATTTAATGCAGGGATGGTAAATGAGTATGCTGACAGGATGAATTTTTGGTAACACTTTAGTTTTTTGAAAATTGATACACATATTTTAGCTCAATATGGGTGGCACGGACAAACTCCGTTTGTCCGTGCCACCCAAAACTAAACTGCAACATATTTTCAAAAAGCTAAATTGTTACAATTTTTGAAGGCTTGAAGGCTTATAGAGAACAAGGGAAAACCAAGGGGAACAGATAACGGTTAGTCATAAACAGAGGGGGAAAAATTGAAGGAAGGAAAAAAAGAAAAGATTTCTGAAATGGTAGAGCATTTTGCAAGGGAATACCTCTCGCTGGGTGAAGATATTGAGCATAAGCAACAACTCTTAAATAGCGCTGCTACCGCATGGAACATAGCCTGCTTAAATGAACAGAAACGAGAAGAGGCAATAGAGAAATATCTGAAGGAATGGAAAAGGCTCAATCCTGCCAATGGAAAAGATATGTTGAAAGCAGTGGAAGAAGACCTTCGTTTATTGATAAAAAGAAAACTTGAATTATACCCGGATATCAAAAAACAAATAATAAACGTACACATTCAGGATGAACATGGGAAGAATCGCATTACGGTAGCATCAGTTACTTTGAAATAAATAAAAGTTTTCCACATGATCAAAGTCGGTACATCAGGCTTTTCCTTTCCCTATTGGGTACGCAACATTTCTTAAGAATGGGGAGGGGCATTCCCGATTTTTTGTTAACTAATTGTACATTGTACCACAAGCATCCTGCTTGTGGTATTTTACTCTCATGGTAGAATGGGGTCACATCTGGACTATTGACAATATTTACATGATATGTGTAATGTGAAACAATGGCAAGACAGGCAAGCATAGAAAAGGAGATGATATCCATGTGGCAAAATGGCTTTTACAGAAAAAACTAAGGGGGTTACTTTTATGGAGGTTTTCAACCCACACGACAAATTCTTCAAAGAGACATTTTCCATACGGGAGAATGCAATCGATTTTCTTAGCGGTACGTTTCCTCCTGAAATTTTAAAAAAGCTGGATTTAGCTACTTTAACGCAGGATAATAATTCATATATCGACGAAGAACTCAAAGAACATTTTTCAGACATTGTATACACCTGTTTCTGTAAAGACAAAGAACTCCGGATAACCCTTTTATTCGAGCATAAGAGTTATGCCGTACCATGTCCATATCTGCAGTTGATGAAATACCTTTTAAAGATATGGGAAGCAAATAGCAAGTAGGCGCAAAGGCTCATACCGGTAATTCCGGTGATATTGTATCACGGTAAAGAAAAGTGGAAAGTCAGAAGGTTCAGAGACTATTTTGAAGGGATAGACGAGGTATTCCACAAGTTTATACCGGAATTTGAATATCTGCTGACTGATCTGAGTTTCTACAGTAACGAGGAAATAAAGGACAAGGTATTTAGAAGGGCATCCCTTCAAATATCCATGTTATTAATGAGGAACATATATAATGATACGGTTCTGGAAGACAAGCTAAAGGGATTCTTTGAAATAGGGAGGCAGTATTTTGAAGAGGGTGAAGGGTTAAAGTTTCTGGAAAGTGTGATCAGGTATTTGTACTATGCGTCGGATATAGAGGAAGAAAGGGTAATAGATACCCTAAAAGAGATATCGGAAGAAGGAGGTAGATTAAGCATGACAATAGCAGCCAGATTAATAGAAAAGGGCAAAATAGCCGGTAGGATGGAAGGCAGAGCGGAAGGTGAGAGGAAGGGGAGGATGGAGGGTCTGATAGAGGCGATAGAGATAGGTTTGGAACTAAAGTACGGAGTTGAAGGTCTAAGGCTTCTGAAGCGTATCGGGAAAATAGCAGCGATAGAGAAGCTGGAGTCAATAAAGGAAGCGGTGAAAATATCGAAGAATTTGGAAGAAATTGAAAAACTGCTCTAACAAGAAAAAGGTAACATTTTAGTTCTTTGAAAAATCCCAATAATCCCGAAGGGATGAAATGATTATAGAAATTATGCGAAAAACCCGTAATTAACCCCGAAGGGGTGATATAATTTTATCTGTGTTACCTTTCATAAAACACCTAACCGTGGCGATTATGTCATCCCTTCGGGATTAGGCGTGGTTTTACTGTGTTTTCTATAATCATATTACCCCTTTGGGGTTATCATTTTTCCCTGGAATTTTTCAAAAAACTAAAGTGTTACAGCAAATTCCATGACAAATAACAATGAAAACGAAAAGGTTCTCATGAATTCTTCATCCGTTTCACTCCATCAGAATGATAAAAAGTCAATAAGGTGTCATTCCCCGCAAGGCAATAAATCCGGCGTTATCGCCTCCATTATCATACCGGTTTTCAATAAAGTCGAATATACAAAGAAATGTCTTGAAGCGTTATTCAAAAATACTCCCGGTGATATCTCTGAGATTATTGTAGTAGATAATGCATCCTCTGATGAAACTCCGGAGTTTTTAAAGCGCATGATAAATAAGCTGGAGGTCATTACTAATCAGGAAAACATGGGCTTCACTAGTGCCTGCAATCAGGGTGCAAAGATTGCCAAAGGCAATTATCTGGTGTTTCTTAACAACGATACTGAACCACAACCAGGCTGGCTGGAATCGATGGTAAAACTCGCAACATCCGACAGCAAAATTGGGATTGTGGGATCAAAACTTGTATATCCTGACGGACGTTTGCAGGAAGCCGGGGGCATTATATTCAGTGACGGCAGCGGCTCAAACTTCGGGCGCGGAGGCAATCCGTACGGAGAGGGTTTCAATGATGCCTGTGAGGTTGACTATTGTTCCGGGGCATGCCTGCTTGTACGAAAGGAGCTATTTGAAAATATCGGGGGAATGGACTCTCGGTATAGTCCTGCCTATTATGAAGAAACCGATTTGTGCTTTGCGGCAAGGGAAAAAGGATATACCGTTATGTATGCACCCAATTCGGTTGTTATACATCATGAATCAATAACCGCAGGAGACGATACTTCTTCCGGTTTCAAAAAATATCTTGAAATCAACAGGATTAAGTTTGTTGAAAAGTGGAAAGACGCCCTTACGCTTCAGGACCCTCCCCTGCGGGAAACGGGGATGCGTCCTGTTACCGCTGACAGAAAATGGCTTGGAAGAAGACACCTGCGGATATGGCCGTTCAAGAGTCATGAAAAACGGAACGGGAAGGTGTTGATCTTTTTGCCTCATAATCCGTTTCCGCCCAGAACCGGAGCGCATCGTCGTACTCTTTCCATTGTCGAGGCGTTCTACAGTATGAACTACGATATTACCCTGTTCGCTACAAAGATCTATCCTGACAATGAATGGCCTGAACAACTTGTTTCCGAAATGAGGAAACGGCGTATACAACTGTTTCTGTATGACGGTACAGCCAGTGATAAGAAATACATCGAAGAAAAGAAGGCGCTGAAAAAGAATTTTGTCGAATCGGGCATATTTACACCACCGGGTTTATGCCATGCATTGAGCGAGGTATGCCGTTCATTCGATCCTGATGTTGTCTGGGTCAACTATTCATATTATGCCGGTCTTGTAAGGAATACCGCCTTTTCGTCACGTATAAAACTGATAGAGGTTCATGACCTTGTGACTCTCAACAGGAAAATGGCCGATGCCCTTTTGGTGGATTTCAAAAACCAGAATTATGAACAAATTGCCAATATAGACTACTTTAGCAAACGGCAGTTATCAGCGGATGAATCTGAATACAAATATTATGACCTGTTTGACGGCACAATTGCACTTTCTGTATTTGAGCGCAATTGCATAAAGGCCAATACGGGACAAACAAAGCCGTTTTATATACCTATGGCTTATGAGCCGCAGCGCCTGAATAATACGTATTCCGGCTCACCCCTTTTTGCTATCGGTGACAATCTCTTTAATATGCAGGGGTATGCCTTTTTCGCGATGAAAATACTGCCCCGGTTGTTGAAGAATGAACCGCAATTTGAATTGCAAATAACAGGCGACGGCTCAAAACAGATACCATCAACCACTGGCATCCGTTCGAGAGGGTTTGTTGATGACGTCTCATCATTGTATCTGCATACGCCATTTACCATCTGCCCGCTTATCGGGGGCACCGGACAGCAGATAAAGATTGTGGAGTCTATGGCATACGGGGTGCCTGCGATAGCTCTTGCAAATATAGCGGCAAGCTCGCCGATAGAACATGGCGTCAACGGTTTCATAGCGGCAAACGAGGATGAATTCGCGAACTATGTAATGACGCTTTTCAGAGACCGGGATCTCTGCCGGAGGATGGGTGAGGCAGCCCGCAAAAAAATAGAGGCAGCCTTTTCCAAAACAATGCTGACCGGTACAATCCAAAATATAATTACTTACCTGAAGGCCGAAAAGTGTATGAAAAGGTTGAACCAATTCAAATCCTCTTTCAATGAGCAGTTCTGGAATCGGAACTACGAACGCGCATCCACGCTTCTAATCCGGTGTGCTCCCGCTATAGGGGACGCCTTGTATCTGACTGCTATCGTCATGGAGATAAAGAAAAGATATCCCCATATCCGGATTTATTTGTCAGGAAATCATGTTGTAGAAGCCGTATTTCGTGGACATCAGGCCGTCTCCGCCTTTGTGCCGGATATTGCCAATAAAATTTCCGTCCCAAAAACCGACATTATAATCGATTACAATAACGTTATTGCCAACCTGCCTGAATATTACAACGGCATAGGCCTAATGGACATCATGGCAAACATTGCAGACGTCAGGCTTGGACAAAGGGGAATCATATATACCATCACACCGGAAGAACGAGAATGGGCGCAAAAGGAGGTAAGGACATTTTCACCGCCAGGCGGCATGCTCATTGGCCTTCATTTTACCACTGATAAGGATATCAAGAGAAGTTATCCCCACGGGGAAAAGGTAATCTCGCTGTTGAGCAGGCAATTTGACGGGGCACGGTTTATCCTGTTCGGGAAGGATCCTCTTGCTAAGGAAAATCCTCTCGTTTATGACTGTACGTCCCGCCAGATTTCTTTAAGAAATCAGATCGCCATTTCTTCACATTGTAATGCATTCATAACCATCGATAGCGCATTTTTCCACATCGGACACAATTTTTGCTGCAAACCAACACTTTTAATATGCGGCCTTACAAGCCCTGAACTGTTAGGTAATCCTGCAACTGAATGTTTTACTCCAATACGAAATGAAGCACTCCCGTGTCTCTCATGTTACTGGAGAACCAAATGTAATATAGAATGTATGAACAACTTACTGCCGGAAGTGATCGTTGATGCATTTAAAAAAATGATGAATGATTCACCTAAAAAATTAAAATGGCAGCCATCATTGGAAACTGTTGAGGCCGGGATTTCACCAAATGAAGATTATGAACAAACGATTATCCGCAATCTAGTGAGTAAGAAAAAACCAATAAGGCTCGTATTGGATGACCCCCATCGTGTCTTGCCAGAGTATGTTGAGGAATGGAATGGGGTTGTAATAAAACGTGATTCCGGTAAAGCGGCTGCGGGCAAACCTGGCATTGTCTGGGAAGGCTCGCAGTTTGTCACTCACTCCCTGGCGCTTATTAACAGGGAACTCTGTTTACAACTTATCAGGGACGGCTACGAAGTTTCTTTGCTCCCTTACGAACCCGATCAGTTCGGTACTGAGGCTGACCCTCGTTTTAAAGCGCTTGCTGAGTGTATTAACAAACCGCTTACCGGCAAGATCGATATTCACGTCCGACACCATTGGCCGCCAAACCTTACCCCTCCACAGGAAGGACACTGGGTAATTATTCAACCGTGGGAATTTGGCAGCCTGCCTGAAGAATGGGTACGGGTATTTTCAGCACAAGTAGATGAGATGTGGGTACCCAGCAAGTATGTTCGACAGGTCTATATTGAAAGCGGCGTTCCTGCCGAAAGGGTTGTTGTTATACCAAACGGCATTAATCCTGAAAGGTTTCATCCGGATGCGAAACCGTATCAATTGACAACAAAGAAGAAATTCAGATTCTTATTTGTAGGCGGCACGATCTATCGAAAAGGCATCGACCTACTCCTGCAGGCATATCTCGAAACATTTAAGGATTCGGATGACGTCTGCCTTATCATAAAGGATATGGGGGGAAACTCGTTTTACGCAGGCCAAACCTTCCGGGAAGAAATCGAAAGGATACGACAGGCGAAAGGGGTCCCTGAGGTTGAATACATTGAGAAAATACTGTCCGAAGATGAAATCGTCGGGCTATATACCGCCTGCAATGCCTTCGTCCATCCATACCGCGGGGAGGGGTTCGGTTTGCCGATTTTAGAGGCAATGGCGTGCGGCATACCGGCAATTGTTACGAATGGCGGCGCCTGCCTCGACTTCTGCAATGAAAACAACAGTCTGTTGGTACAGGCAAACAAAAAGATATCAAAAGAGAAGAGGGTGGGAAACAGGCCAACGGTTGACAATCTGTGGTTTTACGAGGTCGATATTAATGACCTGAAGGCAAAGATGCGTTACGCCTATGAACATCCCGGGGAAATACGAACACTGGGGAAAGAAATTAGCCCTGATATCCGTAACAATTGGACATGGGAAATGTCGGCAAATAAAATCAAAGAACGTATCGAATATTTGAGAAAAGTACCTGTACTTCGTTATACCAAAGACAACCTCTGTCGCCAAACATCCAGTATTTCTGGAGAGATGGAATTATTGAACAAGGCAGATGGGTTATTTCAGAAAGGTGCATATCAGGAGTCCATTGACGCCTATAAAAGAGCCATAGAATACCATCCCGTTTTTTTCGATGCATATAATAATCTTGGTCTTGTTTATGCGAGCATTGATAAACCGGATGAGGCGATTTCAATTCTTAAAAAGGCTATTGAGTTAAACGGCAAAGAAGCCTCTGTGTTCAATAATTTAGGCGTACTCTATTACAAGAAAAAGATGCACGGCGAAGCAAGGCGCTGTTTTGAAAAGGCATTAGCGATAGATGCCGGCTATAAAGAGGCACGACAAAATCTTGAAAAGGTAGCGAAGCTTCTTTCTTAAGGTTGTACTTTATACCAATGGAACCGTAACAATTTAGTTTTTTTAAAAAGTAGGGGGCGAAGCATTTGCCCGTTTGGGTATGAACGCATTTATGTCAATTTATAGCAAATGCTTCGCCCCCTACATTATATATTGTATAGAAGTTGCATGTCGAAAAGTTTTTTGGACAACTGAATATGTGAATATTGTTTAGCACGGGCCTGGATGTTGCCTTAATCCGCACCCCCCATGCTCTCACATTGTATTTGACATTGTAGCCACATTATTATAAATTGTATACATGTCTTTTAATGCTGCGATTTTTCCGCTATTATAGCAGGGGGTACATTATGCAGAATGTAATAAAAAAAGTTGCAAAACATTTCAGGCTGGATGAAAATCTGATTAAGGACGCACAAAAGATACTGAAAACGAAGACAGAAACGGAGGCTATAGAAACAGCGCTCTCCGAGGTTATCTACCAGGAAAAGATGAGAAAGTTTATTGAACGAACAGGCGGTAAGTTTTATTTCGAGGGACTAAATGAGGCAAAAAGCAGTTCTTGATACATCTTTTCTCATTGAGCATTTCAGGAAAGGTACTGTTCAGGATATATTTATAAATCTGAATAAGTATTATCACATCACATTCAGCGCTATAGTTTTGATGGAATTGCTTTCGGGGTCTTTTGACAAAAAGGAACAAAAGCTCATCGAACAGATAAAAAAAAATTTCACAGTAATAAGCGTAAGTGAAAAACAATGGTATGCCACAGGAGATGTAATGCTGAAATTAAGAAGAGACAAAAAGATTGATTCCTTAAGAATTCGCAATCTTCTTGCCGATATCCTTATTGCTGTATCAGTAAGAGACATTGGAGCTATTCTGGTGACAAAGAATGAAAAGGATTTTAAGCTGATAAATGAAGTATTGGATTTCAGATATTTGGCTGTTTAAGAATGAAATGATGAATAATATTAACCTTAAACCCTTCCGATAAAAAGCATTCAATGCTTTTCTCCTTCATTTTCTCCGGAGCATATGGTAAAATTTTTGAATGATTTCCTTTCTCAATCCGCTTTTATTATTTGGCGTCCTGGGCGCTTGTATACCTGTTATCATCCACCTCTTCAATAAAAAGAAGGCGATATCCCACAGATTCGCGGCGATAGATTTCTTACTCCAATCCAATAAACGTATCTATGTAAAGTTCAAACTCCGGCAGTTGATACTCCTTATTCTACGGGCATGTTTGTTTGCCTTTCTTGCCATGGCACTTGCCAGACCCTTTGTCAAAAATATTGGCGGCGGTAACGACGGAAAAAATCCCACCAGTAATGTTATCATTGTTGATGATTCTTGCAGTATGCAATATGCGGAAAAAGGCAAGCCCCTTTTCCATGCTGCCAAAAATACGGCAAGGAATATTATCGGGCAATTAACGAAGGATGATAAGGCGGCCGTCATTGGCTGTTCGCTGGCAAATTCAATGATTGTGCCTGAACTTGAATATGATAAAGAAAACCTCCTTACTGTCATCGAAAATTTACGCCCCGGGTATTCAACCACACATATTACGTCCGCCCTGGACAGGGCAATTGAAATATTAATGTCCGATGAAACGCCCATTAAACAGATATTTATTATTACCGATTTAACACGAAATGGTTGGGACCTTAAATGGTTTCATGACGGGCAGCAAAAATTGCAAAATAATATCACCGGCGTTCACATAATAAATGTGTCGGAAGGAAAGGACTACGGGAATATTGCTGTTACGGGACTGGAATTTCAAAACAATGTGTTCAATAAGAGCGGAGACGTGTATTTTAAGGCAACAGTTTCTAATTATTCGCCGGTAAAAATAAAAAATCTGTTAGCGCAGGTATATGTAGACCAAAAAAAAGTGGTACAGGGATTTTTCAATATTGAGGCGTATTCTCAGGAAGTAAAAGAATTTAGCTTCAAGGTGGAGAAGGGCAACCACTTTGGCTGGATTGAAATACCCGAAGATAATTTAATCGCTGATAATAAACGATATTTTGCCATCAATGAGGAACAAAAACTTGATGTGTTGTTAATTGACGGAGACCCCAAAACAAATATCTATGAAAGCGAAACATTTTATCTGGAAAAAGCCTTAAACCCGGCGCGTGGACACGTTTCCTCGCTCAAGCCGGTCATTTGTTCAATACACGAAGTGGAGGGTATGGTATTTGAAGATTTTGACATCGTCTTTTTGTGTAATGTTGAAATGCTGCCCTATGAAAAGATCGAGGAGTTGGAAAGATTTGTAAAAGACGGCGGGGCGGTCGTTTTTTCACTCGGCGATAAGGTAGAAGGCAGTTATTACAACAATTCATTTGAGGCGCTGCTTCCGCACCGGCTTTACACAAAAAAAATCTTTACCGGGAATGTACTGATTACCGAGGAACAGCCGCTTAGTCTAAAGATATCCGGGGTAATGCATCCGGCAATGCGTTTTCTATCCGAAACGAATATTAATATGTTGACATCGGTCAGCTTTCATCAGGTTTTTTATGTAGAGCCCGCCCCATTAGAAGGAGCGAAAACGGTGCTTTCCTTTTCCGACAATACTCCTGCCATTGTTGAAAGGCAGGTTGGCAAGGGAAGAGTGGCGCTCATTGCCTCCTCTATCGACAGAGATTGGACAGACCTACCGGTAAAACCTCTTTTTGTCCCTCTTATTCAGCAGCTTTGCCGGTATATATCAGGCAGTACTACAGGTGAAACCAAACAAGAAATTCTTGTGGAGCAAAACTGGCAATTTCCAGCCCCATACGATGTCGGCAATTTGGAAATAACCAATCCCGGGGGGGTAAAAACCCTTTTACCGCCACAAGTGATTAATAATGAAAAATATTTTGTTTATCATGAAACCCATTTGCCGGGCGTGTATTCGTTTCTTATCAATGATACATCGCAACAGCAGAACCTTTTTTACTTCCCGGTAAATGTTGACGCATCAGAATCCAATCTTGAAAAGATCAGTGAAAAAGAGATTACCGCGCTTATGGGAGAAACGAATGTGATGGTAAGGTCTTCCAGTTCAGGCGAGCGGCGTGAAGTGGTTCGGGGTGAAGCGAAAACGACCCTCTGGGGCGTTCTCTTGTTGCTCGCGCTCGGCATTCTTGTGGCGGAATCATTTGTTTCCAGAAAATGATGGGTAACAATAACCGCACCAGCCAGCCAATGATAGGGCAAGCATTAATCCTTCGCAAAAATTTCTTTGCATTTTTGGCAAGGTATTTAATAGTGAAATCCGAAACAAATGCTAATGACAAAATGATTTGAAATTCTAAACGAATGCATCTTATGGAAGAAAAGAATGAAGGATGAATTTGGAAAGAGTAGGGCAATTCTCAAATTTATCCCTCAGCCTTCATCCTTGTTTGTTTCTGGCCTGCAACTTTCGTTGTTTATTACCCCGGTTAACCATCTTGTTTTGCAGATGCTTTTAAATCGTTTAGTTTTTTTGCAAAACGAGACTTTTTTCTGCTTGCATTGTTTTTATGCAAAATGCCTTTTGCCGCGCCTTTGTCCATTTTCTTTACGGTCAGGCTATATTCAGCTTCGGCGGCCTGAATATCCTTGCTTTGTAATGCCGTTAAAAACTTTTTTACCTGGGTCTTTAACGCGGTTTTCCTTGACTTGTTAATTAAATTGCGAGTCTCATCCTGCCGCAGTCTTTTTTTTGCAGAGCTTGTTGTTGGCATTACACCCTCCCTATTCTTAACTTAAATACGAAAGAAAAATAAATTATTTTGATTTTCACAGGAATATACTTTATTTAACTCATAACATAATGTCAATAGTAAAACACTGGAAAATGTGTAGTCAAACAAATAGGATTGCAAAAGCCGGAGATTAGAAGTCAGAAGTCAGACACCAGGCTTCAGACCGCCGACCTCTGATCTCTGATCTCTGTTAAGCATGCGTTTTACCATTAAATTTCCGAAAAAACCTGCAAAAAGAACGATAATGTATAACGATGTAAAAATATCTTGACACAAATTGTTCATCCTGTTTAAATTTTTCTTATTTTCAGAGGTATCCTAATGGCCAAGTCTAAAACAAACCTGGTAATCGTTGAATCGCCTGCGAAAGCTAAAACCATAAGTAAGTTCCTCGATGCTTCTTTCTTCGTGAAATCCTCCATGGGTCACGTACGGGACCTTCCTGCGAAAAAACTCTCCGTAGATATTGAAAACGACTTTACCCCGGAATATAAAGTAATTCCCAGTAGAGAAAAATTAATTAAGGAATTAATCAGCGATTCCAAAAAAGCCAGCACGGTTTATTTAGCCTCCGATCTTGACCGTGAGGGAGAAGCGATTGCGTGGCACTTGTACAAGGTGTTGGATATCCCCCCTGAAAAAATACGCCGCGTTACCTTTAACGAAATTACAAAAGACGCTATCCAGGAAGCCTTTAAACAATATGGCCCTATCAATATGGAAAAGGTAAATGCGCAACAGGCCCGAAGAATACTTGACCGCATTGTTGGCTATAAAATAAGCCCTCTCCTGTGGAAAAAAATTGCTAAAAGATTAAGCGCAGGCCGTGTTCAATCCGTTGCAGTCAGACTTATCGTAGAACGTGAGAAAGAAATCAACGAATTTAAACCCCATGAATATTGGAAAATAACCGCAGAGTTAAAGACCATCTCCGGGGATAAAAAATCTGACGACATAAAACCCTTCAAAGCCCTTCTGCAAAAATTAGAAGACAAAAATATAGAAATAAAAAATGAACAGCAGGCAAAGGAAATTACCGAAAAACTGCAGAATGCATCATTTATTATCACAAACATAAAGAAACAAACAAAACGCAATAATGCGCCCCCGCCATTTACTACAAGCCTTTTACAACAACAGGCATCTACTCGTTTGCAATTCAGCGCAAAAAAGACCATGTTGATTGCGCAACAACTTTATGAGGGCATTGATGTTGGCGCTGATGGTCCTGCGGGATTAATCACCTATATGAGGACAGATTCTTTTCATGTATCAGACCATGCATTAACGTCATGTAGAAATTTTATCGAAAGCAATTACGGGAAAGACTATCTCCCTGAAAAACCCAATATATATGCCTCTAATAAAAAGGGCACCCAGGGCGCACATGAGGCAGTAAGGCCGACATATCTGGAATATACCCCTGAATCCATAAAGCAGTTTCTTACAAAGGACCAGCATAAACTGTATGAACTTATATGGAAGAGATTCGTTGCAAGCCAAATGAAACCGGCGCTGTATGCGATTACTGACGTGGAAATCACTTCCAACCGGTATATTTTTAAGACAAGGGGCAGGGAACTCTTATTTGACGGGCATACACTTATTTCCGGGCACGAAGTTGACCGGGAGGAGCAAATACTGCCTCCACTGGAGAAAGACCATGTTCTTGAATTAATACAACTTTTGCCAACACAACACTTTACCCAGCCTCCGCCGCGTTATTCAGAAGCGTCTCTGGTAAAGACTCTCGAAAAAATGGGGATAGGAAGGCCAAGTACCTATGCCACGATTATTTCAACTATTCAGGACCGCGGATATGTGAAACAGGAGAAACGCGCTTTTTATGCAACCGAACTGGGGATATTGGTTACCGAAAAACTGATAGAACATTTTCAAAAAATAATGGATGTAAATTTTACGTCACACATGGAAGATGAATTGGATAAGATTGAGGAAAAAAAAATTGATTGGCTGACCGTGCTGAAGGAGTTTTACGAACCCTTTAAGATTGATTTGGAAAAAGCTATTGGTGAAATGAAAAGCGTAAAAGGAACCCCGGAGGAAAGCGACCGGATTTGTAATCTATGCAGTAAACCCATGGTAATCAGATGGGGAAGGCATGGGAAATTCTTTGGTTGTTCCGCATTTCCGGAATGTAAAAATACGATGCCATTAGACGAAAAAGGGGAGGCAGCGCCTCCGGAGACGTCTGATCAGGCTTGTGAAAAATGTGGTAGCCCTATGATTATTAAAACCAGTCGCCATGGTAAATTCATGGCTTGTTCGGCATATCCTAATTGTAAAAACACAAAATCTCTGACGGGAGAAACCACAAAGGTTGAGCCAACAAACGAAAAATGTGAAAAATGTGGAAGTCCGATGGTCATCCGGTTCAGCAAAAAAGGTAGATTTATGGGATGCTCCGGCTATCCCAAATGCAGAAATATAAAATCCCTCCCTACGGGTATAAAATGCCCAAGAGATGAATGCGGTGGAGACTTAATACAGCGTTATTCAAAAAAAGGCGGCATATTCTTCGGATGCAGCAAATACCCTGATTGTGATTATATTTCAAAGGAGCTGCCTATTGCCGGCGAAGAACCAACAAGTGAAAATGAAACAGACAGTTCAAATAAATAAGGCATATCGCCAGAGATAAATCTGTTTTGGGAAAACATTACAGGATACGATGTACGATTTACGAGGTACGATTTAAAATCCCAAATCCCAAATCCCAAATCGTAAGCCGTAAGTCGTACTTCGTAAATAATTTTACGAGTATTGATATTTTTACCTTTTTAATAAAGAAGTATTATGAAAAAAACCAAAGGGCAAATAGAGGCTGAAATTAGTGAAGCGATCATTAAATTCGAAAAAGAATACATGGGTAGGGGACCATTGGAAGCAAAAACCTATATTGTTGATGACTTGGTTTTGGTCAGGCTAAAAGGCGTTCTTACAAAAGCAGAGTACCAGCTTGCCAATCCCGTAGATATTGCCAATGGAAGAACATTGATAAAACAGATGAGAATTGCCTTGTTGGAAAAAGGGCGGCCGCTTTTGGAAGCTGTTGTGGAATCCATTACAAATCAAAAAACAATAAGCTTACATACCGATATCAGCACCAGAACAGGAGAAAAAGTTGTTTTATTTACCCTCGATTCTCCGCCAAAGCTGGAGTAAAAAGAAGTGCAACACGATAATTTCAAGAGAAAAACGGGTTTTTCCACCTGCCGCAAAACGCCTTTGTGACCATGCCTGCCCATAATAAAATTCGTAAAGGGATATTCCATTTTGGCGCTATTATTTTTTCTTGACTTCATAGAATTTTCATATAGCATCAGTATACTTTTAAGCCGATTTCGGGGCAGAAACTTGAGGGGCGATTTTTTTTATCGTCTGTCAATGGATAGGCCGCACAATGACAAAGCAATATCGTTGTGCGGCTTTTTTTGTTTCTCTACCTGCGATATTTAAATTAAGACAGGCAAATATAGTCGAATAAATCTGTTTTTCGAAAAACATTCTGGGTAGGGGCGAAGCATTTGCCTGCATATAAGAGAGAGACGTAAAATGCTGTACATACGCCAACCCCGCTATGTTGAAGGAGTTATACTGTACGCAGGCAAATGCTTCGCC
>NZ_CAADGZ010000084.1:0-14680 GCF_900696675.1 uncultured Candidatus Kuenenia sp.
TTGACGGAGAAAGGCCAGAAGTTCTCTTGTTCACTGATGACCGCTTCAGCCCTTGATATTAAAGCACTTACGGAAATGGCGGCATGAAAAACACGCATAAAAAACAAGAAATTGATGGATAGTAGTACGGAGGTGTTTTTCAGAACCGCCCTCTTTATAAAATTCCATTTTTTTTATAATTACATCTTCCGGTGTTGTAAAGTTCGCTTTTTTATCAATAAACAGTGATTCCCTTTTTCTCCTGGAAAATTCAGTTTTAGAAAAAGTGGTTTCTTTTGTCAAAATAATGTCAATTTTTAACCCTGAAGTAGAGTGGATGATATTGAACTGTCCCCGCCTTTTTATTTCAGTCCTTATCGTTTCTTTATCACAATAAAATTCATCAGACTGAAAGAATGTGATAAATCCATCAATCTGTTCTTCTTTCAGGTCTGCGACAATATCAATATCCATGGTAAAACGGGGTTCACCATAATATGCAGATGCGTGAGAACCAGTAATCATATACGGTATTTCCAGGGATTCCAACACCTGAACAATCAAACGCATAAGTTTAGTTTGTTCCACGGGTCATCCGCCTTATAATCTCTTTTTGCAATTCTTCATCAGTCCATTCAGGATGAAGGTTTTTTAAATATGCCCTCAGACTCTTTTGAAAATACGTCCATAAATCCCAAACTATTTGTAATCGCTCCATGCCTGTTTTTCCACGGAGTATCTCCGCAACCTTATCGTCCACTACTTCAATCTGCCCTTTGTCCAGCCTCATACCATACAGTCCTCAATAGTTAGCCACGAATGGCCACGCATTAACCTTTGTTATATTGTAAGCTGAATGCAGCATGAATGCAGCATGTAGAATAGACATTTTTTTTCTTTCGTAACACTTTAGTTCGGGAATACTCCCCTTTAGTTCTTTGATAAATTCCAATAATAACGATGTTTGCCGTATAGTGCAGGGGCGAAGCATTCGCTATAAATTTCACAAATGCGTTCTTCCCCAAACTGGCAAATGCTTCGCCCCTACTTTTTCAAAAAACTAAATTGTTACAGCAATTACTATTTTTGCCGTAAAAGGGCAAGGGAAATAATTATTTTACACCAGGTACTATAGCCAAAAGCTTCTGATTTTCTAAAAATGTAGTGCGAATCGCCTGCATTTGCCGGTTTAAGTTTCAAAAACCTGACTTGTTTGACTATATCTCAATCATTCGTGGTGATATTTTTCATTCCTGATAATGGTCATTGCCCTATAAAGTTGCTCTACGAAAAACAGGCGCACCATCTGATGAGAAAACGTCATCAGTGATAATGATAACGTAAAATTTGCCCTTTTTTTTATCTGTGTTGCAATGCCGTATGCCCCGCCGGAGACAAATTTAACTGCCCTTACACCCGTATTCATCTTTTGCTGTAAAAAATCAGCAAATTCAACAGAAGTCAGTTCTCTGCCCTTTTCGTCCAACAGTACAACAAAGTCTGTTGGCGCCAGCAATTTTTCAAGAGCAACTGCTTCTCTTTCCTTCACATCTTCAGACGATTTGCTGCTAATAGGTTTTACTGAAGAAATTTCTGCAATATTAAATGCGCAATAATGCTTTAGCCTGTTTGCATAAACGGATATCCCCCTCTTCAGATAGTCATCTTCCGTTTTCCCTGTTACTATAAGTTCAATCTTCATGTGAATATCCGTAACATCCCCTGCCGTAAATCGTACATTGAATAACATCCGAATACGAAATGAAATAGTATCAATACCATTAATTACTTTGCAAGGATTTCTTTTGCTGATAAAATTATTGCATGTTGATTAATGAAATATTCAGGAGTATACAGGGAGAGACGTCTTTTACCGGCCTTCCGTTTGTTTTTGTCAGGTTAACCGGATGCAACTTGCGCTGCAGCTATTGTGATACGCAGTATGCCTATGATGAAGGGAATGAAATGCCAATTTCTTCCATCATTGACAAGATTGATTCATTCGGATTGAAATCAGTGTGTGTTACCGGGGGAGAACCTCTGTCAAATCACAATACACCTGTGTTGGTACGTGAATTACTTAACAGGAATTATACCGTTCTTGTTGAAACAAACGGCAGTTATGACGTCAGTGTTTTGCCCGAAGGTACAATAAGGATTTTGGATGTAAAGTGTCCAGACAGCGGTATGAGCCATAAAATGTGCTGGCACAATATATCGCATTTAACAAAAAAGGATGAGGTTAAATTTGTCCTGTCTTCACGAAACGACTATGAATGGGCAAGATCAATGATCAGTAAATATCATCTAACCGAAATTGCCCATATCTTAATGAATCCTGTTTACGGAATGATTCAACCTTCTTTAATTGCTTCATGGATTTTAGAGGATCACATTAACGTGCGGTTGCAGCTTCAGATGCATAAGTATATTTGGGGGCCGGAAACAAGGGGCGTGTAAAAAATGAAAGGAAAAGATACTGCTATTGTGCTTGCCAGCGGCGGTTTGGATAGCTGTGTAACCGCTGCAATCGCAAATGAAACATACGATCTCGCATTATTACATATCAATTATGGACAAAGAACCGAATCAAAAGAACTTTCGGCATTCCATGAAATAGCCGCATATTACAAAGTCCCTGCCGAACAAATTCTTATTGCAAATATCGATTATCTTAAAAAAATTGGCGGTTCAAGCCTTACGGATACGATGATACCTGTTCAAGAGGCAGAGCCTGATAGCAAAGAAATTCCGACAACATACGTGCCATTCAGAAATACCCTCTTTCTTTCCGTAGCAGTTTCATGGGCAGAGGTTATCGGCGCTGAAAAGGTATTCATCGGCGCCGTTTCACACGACACCCCGGAATACCCTGATTGTAAACCATTTTATTACGAAGTGTTTAACAAATTGATTGACGCCGGAACAAAACCTGAAACCCGCATAGCGGTGGAGACTCCACTTATTTTTAAAACGAAGGCAGAGATTGTAACATTGGGTATATCATTGAAAGCGCCGCTCCATCTTAGCTGGTCATGTTACAAAAACACTGATAAGGCTTGCGGTGTGTGCAATAGCTGTTATCTAAGACGAAAGGCATTCGAAGAATCCGGATACAAAGACCCGGTTGAATATGCATGATACGCCGGCATGGTGAACAATTGCATGGGGTAATACATTTTTACATGGTGATACTATGAGGCGGGGCTATTTGTTTGAATCTTCTGATGAATGGTGATGAAAGACGCCAAAGAGTTTTTTAATTGTCTCTACGTAACGGTATCCTCCTCCGTTACTTGCTTCCTGCTTTGCTATCTTGGCAGGATGATGCAAGAGTTTATTGAGGGTTCTTTCCATAGTGTAAACCACCTGGTTCCATTCTTCATCATTAATATTCCTCAGTTTTGGTTTCAAGCGGCTTAATTCATCTTTTCCGATGGTGTGAAAACTGTTTCTCAATAATGTTATCGCAGGTTCTATCTTTATTTGTTCAAGCTTTGCCATGAAGTGTTCCACTTCTTTTTCAATAATTGCCCGACATTTTTCGATTTCGCGGGTTCTGTCGTCAAGGTTCTGGTTTACAACGGATTGAAGGTCATCAATATTATATAAATACACATTGTCGATATTGCCAACAGACGGTTCTATGTCTCTGGGAACGGCAATATCGATAAGGAACATGGGATTCCCCCTGCGGTGCTTAATTGCGTCTTTCACCTGATCGCTATGAATTACGTAATGCGGCGCTGAGGTGGAAGTAATAATAATATCAGTCTTTGAAAGGTATTCACCGAGCAATTCATATTTAATCGCCTCACCTTGAAATGCATCAGCAATTGCCTGTGCGCGTTCAAAGGTACGGTTTGCTACAATAATCGTTCGCGCCCCCTCTTCATAAAGGTGTTTAAGCAAAAGTTCACACATCTCACCAGCCCCTACCACTAATACCATTTTGCCGGCAAAATCCTGGAATATCTTTTCAGCAAATTCGACAGCAACAGAGCTTATGGAAACCTTGCCCTGGCCTATGGAAGTATTGGTGTGTATCGTTTTGGAAATATTTAACGCCTGTTGGAATAATTGATTGAGAATTTTTCCGGTTGATTGTTCCATGCTGGCGAGTGTGTATGCCTCTTTAACCTGTGAAAGAATTTGCGACTCACCGATTACCATAGAATCAATGCTGGAACTCACATGGAAGAGATGCATCACCGCACGGTCGTCTTTATAATGATACATATACTGGGAAAATTCATTTTCTTCGATTTTATGAAATTCCGCCAGGAACGAGAGGATATCTTCCAATTTCACCGCATCTGAAGCGGACGACGCGTACATTTCTACGCGGTTACAGGTGGATAAAATAACTGCTTCTGACGAAGGATATTTTTGGGAAAATAAAGACAGTGCGTTTGAAACAGAATTATTATTAAATGCAAGCTTTTCCCTGATATCAACCGGAGCAGATTTATGATTTAGTCCCACCACTAAAATACTCATGATTTTATTTAATCCTTATTGCAAATCAAAATAATAATAACTCTTACTTCCGCTATGGTTGTACCGTTAAAAAGTAGGAAATCCTAAGATTCCCATTTTTCGCTCAGTACTCAGTCTGCAATCTGCAATTTGCCGACTGTAGATTGTGGATTGCCGGCTACTTTTTTAATCGATGCAATCCGTGCAATCAGTGGTTCCTCTTTCGTATTTCGTGCTTCGTATTTTTTATCAGCTATGTCCGCTTAGGGTACTGTTGTTTATTCGCCGCTAAAATTTCGATATATGCCGCATTAGTGCTCAGTTTTTGAAAAGCGTGTTTTGACCCGATAAAAAATGCTCCGATAAAGGTAAAAAGAACAAAACAAAAACCGGCAATCGTTAATAACGCTATCTTTGTGCCGTGAAAGGAAGCAACCAGGCGCATGTGTAATAAGGCGGCATAAATAAGCCATGTGGCAAGGCCAAGAATAACTTTGGGATCCAAATACCACATTTCCCCCAAAATATCCTGTGTCTTTACCCAGAACGTACCAAATACCAAACCAAGAGTAAGTAATGGAAAACCGAAAGAAATAGTCTTCCAAATGAGCATATCAATACCTTCCAAAGAAGGGAGTTTGTTAAACAGACGACCAAATATTTTATGCTTTAGCTGTCTCTGCTGTGTTAAATACATTACGCTCAAACTAAACGATATAGTAAAAGCCGCATAGCCGATAAAAATAGGAATAATATGGGCAACAAGCCAGAATTTCTGGAGACTCACCGTAATCAACATGTCACTTTTATCAAAAGAGAGCGCCCATAGAGAAAGCGCCGTAACGAGCGGCATGAGAAAGGTATCCAGAGAAGGCAATTTATAGAGGTAATCTATGTTGATAAAGACAAATAAGACGCACCAGAGCAATGAAACAAAAGATTCATAAACGTTTGTGATGGGAATGTTGTTAGAACGAATGCCAAGAAAGATGAGATACCCGCTATGGATTAAAAAGCCCATTACCGTTGCCCATCTGGCCACTTTTTTGTTAAATAAATCAGGTTTTATAATGTGACCGACCGACCATACCGATGAAATAAGGTACAAGACGATGCTTATTATAAATGGAATGTGAGATGCCGTAAACATAATAGGTTAATTTAAAAAATAACCCTCTATTAATCAACCATTATTTTCAATCGTCAGCGATAGTAGGAAATATATTGGTTTTTTTTTAATTGACAAATATTTATTTGTCAGATAACCTGAAAACCGTAATCATTTTTTGAATGGAATCACAACCCGCTTCTATGCTTTCTGATTTGAATAAGCTTTTTTAAGTGGTTGTACTCAGTAAGAGCTTTTACTTTTAAAACGTATTATTTAAGAAAGGTTTTATCTATGCCGGAAACAAAACCTAAGATAACAAAGAAGACTTCCATAGGCGATGTAATCCAAAATTACCCCGAAACAGAATCCGTTGTAAAAAAGTATTTTGGCGCAGGCTGCTATACCTGCCCCGGTTCTAAAACAGAAGACATTGCATTTGGCGCAACGATGCATAATGTAGATCCGGAAGTTATCATAAAGGAATTAAATGAAATTATCGAAAAACATAAATCATAATTTTAAGGAGGAAGAATAATGAAGGAAAAAATAGAAGAGGCTCTTAAGGGCATTAGGCCGGCATTACAAGCAGACGGCGGAGATATTGAGCTTGTTGATTATGAAGATGGTATTGTTAAAGTGCGTTTAAAAGGCGCATGTGGTTCATGCCCCAGCTCTCTTGCCACATTGAAATATGGAGTTGAAGCCAGACTTAAGGAAATTATCCCTGAGATTGAATCCGTAGAACTGGCGTAAGTTACTATCTATTAGGCAACGCAATACAGAAGAGACTGATAAATAAAAGGAGCGCTATTATGAGCATGGTCCTGGGACCTATCCACCATTGGATGTTTGGAAAAATAAAGACTTCTGAAGCACGCGAAAATAATATTGTCTCTGCATTCAAAGCAAGATACGGTGCTGACGCAGAAGCATTGCTCGGAGAGGTATATAAAAAATACCCTCAAACAGACAGCACTAAATCGTTAGAAGAATTACTGGCAAACAAGTCCATTCATCAGGGGATTCAAAGCATTATTATCGAGGGAGAAACGCGGGAGGCAGCTATTATAGCTGCCTTTTGTGCAAAATATGATGATGCCGGGAAAATTGCCTCCGAAGCAGCGCATGCTCATGGCATTCAATGTGGTAAGGAGGCCGTAAACCGTAAAGGGTTATCTGCGAACGAGTGCAAAAGTACATCAAAGGCATTTGAATTACTGGGTGATTACCTGTGCGATGGGATGCCTTGCGACAGAGGCGCTCAGGTTGTGGAAGATTCAGAGAAATGCACCACCTGGGATCATGAGGAATGTGTACATGAAAAATACTGGAAAAATACAGGTACAGATTTTTTAACGATGTGCGATATTGTTAATGCATGGATTTCCGGTTTTTGTAAGGGACTGAATCCCAGCTCAACATATAAAAGAGAAAAGGCAATTGCATCCGGCGACAAATCGTGTTTAAGTATTCTAAAAAATAACAGTTAACATGTCTGATCGTTATGTCCGGCAGGAATTATTCTCTGCCATAGGAAAAGAAGGACAAAAAAAACTCGCCCATACGACAGTCGCCATTATTGGATGCGGTGCATTGGGCTGTACTTCTGCAAATCTCCTGGTACGCAGCGGGGTGAATCGTGTAAAAATAATCGACCGGGATTTTATTGAAGAAAGCAACTTGCAGCGCCAGACATTATTTGATGAAGAAGACCTCAGGAATAATCTACCCAAAGCAATAGCCGCCCAAAAAAAACTACAAAAAATCAACTCCGACATAATAATAGAAGCAGCCGTCACGGATATTAATCCCTCCAATATCGATACAAACTTACACAATGCAAATATAATCATTGACGGCACCGATAATTTTGAAACCCGGTTTCTCATTAACGATTATTGTGTGAAAAATGACATTCCATGGATTTATGGTGCATGTATTGGCAGTACGGGATTAACGATGACAATCGTTCCCGGAGAAACCCCCTGTTTACGCTGTGTCATGCAGGACATTCCCCCTTTCGGCAATACTGAAACATGTGATACCGCAGGGATACTATCGCCTGCCGCAAGTTTGATCGCCTCGATTCAGGTTGCCGAGGCTTTAAAAATCCTGACTGGCAATGGCGCGTCTATTAACAGGCAGCTTCTCAAATTTGATTTGTGGAAGAATGAGATAACAAGGCTTAATATAAACAACCTCAGAGAAATAAATGATTGTAAGGCCTGTAAAAACAAACAATATGAATATTTAAGGAATGAAAAATACTCTTCAACCACTTCTTTATGCGGACGAAATGCAGTGCAAATCGCACCGGCAAACGGTTCAACGATTGATTTGTCAACGCTTGCCTCGCGTTTGAGTACAGCAGGAAACGTATCTTTTAATAAATATCTGCTACGGTTGAAGGTAAATAATTATGAATTAACGGCCTTCCCTGACGGCAGGACAATTATAGCCGGAACAAATGATGTAATAACGGCAAAAGGTATTTATGCAAAATACATCGGGATGTAAAACCGATTATTATTGTATATTTTGGATTTGATGCTTTGTTATTCGGATTTGTTTCGTATTTAGTACTTCGAATCTCGTATTTTTTATTTCATGCTTGTTTGGTTCTGGCTACGCCAGCTTAGGGGACCTATTTAATTATGATCTATTTAGATAATGCAGCAACAAGTTATCCGAAACCGGAAATTGTATATACGTCAATGGATACCTTTTACAGGACAATGGGGGCTAACCCCGGACGTTCCGGCCACAGGATGGCAGTCACCGTAGAACGTGAAATTGAGAATACAAGAAAGATAATTGCGGATTTTCTTGCCATAAAGGACCCAAACAGGTTTGTATTTACCTTCAATGCAACTGATGCGATAAATATGGGCATAAAAGGGTTACTCAAAACAGGCGATCATGCAATTACTTCTTATCTTGAACATAACGCTGTATCCCGCGCATTAAACGGATTAGCACAAGATAATAAAATAACCGTAACAAAGGTGAAAAATTCCTCTGATGGTTTTATTAATCCTGACGACGTAAAAAATGCCATTACTCCCAAAACCCGCTTAATCGTTCTCACCCATGCAACAAACGTTCTTGGCACAATTCAACCGATAAAAGAAATTGGTTTGATTGCAAAAGAACGGGATATTGTGTTTATGGTAGATGCAGCGCAAACTACCGGAGTATGTGAAATTGATGTTAATGAATGCAATATTGATATGCTTGCGTTTACGGGACATAAAGCGCCCTTTGGCCCAACGGGAACAGGCGGTCTTTATATCCATGAACGTATTAAGCTTCGTCCATGGAGAGAGGGAGGCACTGGATTTGAACCCGCATCATTAACACAACCGGAAGAAATGCCGTTCCGGCTGGAAAGCGGCACCCCAAATACCGTTGGTATCGTTGGCCTGAAAGCTGGAATTGAATATGTCGTATCAAAGGGTACACACACGATTAGGGCGCATGAACGGAAATTAATTCAAAAAATAATCAATGCCCTTCAAAATGATGAACGATTTATTTTATATGGGACGAAAGATGTATCAAGGAAAGTAGGAATACTTTCAATAAACATAAAAGGATATACTGCAGCAGAAGCAGGGGCAATATTAGATCAATCATTTACTATTGCAGTACGACCCGGACTACATTGCGCACCTTTTGTTCATCAGCAAATGGGTACGTATCCCGATGGCACAATAAGAATTAGTCCTGGTTTTTTTAACACGGAAGAAGAAATAGATATATTAATCTCTGCATTGAATGACATTGCAAATGAAACGATTCATTAAGTACAAAACCGCCATTATCCTATCAATAACCCCTATATTAAACAAATCAGTATGAGTACTGAATTACATGCCGTCACCGGAGCATTCGGATTTTCCGGAAGATATATTGCAAGAAACTTATTAGACCGCGGGCGTAATGTCATTACCCTCACCAATTCCTTGCATCGCCCTAACCCTTTTGGTGAAAGTGTAAAGGCGTATCCTTTTAATTTTGACAAGCCAGAGAAACTTGCGGAATCATTAAGTGGTGTTTCAGTGCTCTACAACACCTATTGGGTTCGTTTTAATTACAAGACTTTTGGTTACTCCACTGCGATACAAAATACTTTTGCCCTGTTCGAAACGGCTAAAAAAGCCGGAGTAAAAAGAATAGTACACACGAGTATAACGAACCCTTCCGAAAGTTCACCGTATGAGTATTTCAGGGATAAGGCAATAATCGAAAAAAACCTTATAGAATCCGGTATTTCGTATGCTATTTTACGTCCGGCTGTCTTGTTCGGAAAGGAAGGCATTTTGATCAACAACATTGCGTGGGCGTTGCGAAAATTTCCCTTTTTTAGTATATTCGGCGAGGGCAATTATCGTTTACAACCAATTTACGTAAATGATTTTGCCACATTGGCGGTGGAGCAAGGTGAAAAGAGCGAAAATACCATTATTAATGCCATCGGACCTGAAACATTTTCTTATCGTGATTTGGTTACGGAAATTGGCGACATCATTGGTAAAAAGAGACTTTTTATTTCAGTTTCTCCCTTCATTGGATATTGCCTTGCACTAATTATCGGGAAATTTGTCCATGATGTTTTGATAACAAAAGATGAAATAGAAGGGCTTATGGATGACTTGCTTTACGTTGATGCACCTCCGGCGGGCAATACAAAATTAACCGAATGGGCGAGGGAAAATGCATCAATACTGGGAAAACAATACGAAAGCGAACTTGCGAGAAGAAGAATAAAATAATTAGACTCAAGATGCTTATAAAGTATTAACAAAATATTTAATTGTCCCTTGTTTCGTTAAAATGTGTGCGTAAAAAAATGTCATTGCGAGGAGTGGAGCGACGAAGCAATCTCTTGTTCCCAAAAGACTTAAGATTGCTTCGCTATCGCTCGCAATGACGGTATCAATGTAGATATTTTAATGAAACGCTATATATAGTATATTAATTAAGGAACTAACATGCACAAAAGAGACAAAAAACAGCAAAAGAAAGTTGAAAAAAAGAAGGCGAAAAGAAAATTGATACTTGCAAAAAAAACAACAAAATTAAAAAAAGAAGTATTATTTAATAAAATCGACGCGGAAAAGATTGCAAAATATCCTATGTATGAGTGTCTGATGCAGGAGACCTTAGACAGGGGTATCACGAATATATTATTTAGCAGGGTTCTGCCAAACGGCAATATCGCCGCTAGTGCTTTTTTAGTTGATGTATATTGCTTAGGAGTAAAAAACGCAATGTATATTGTCGCCCCGGAAACTGAATATAACGCCAAACTTAAGGGTCATGACAGCTACCAGGCATCATTGTTTGTGAAAAAAGACCCTTCCTATGTGAGAAAATTAGTAGAAAGTGCTGTTTCCTATGCGAGAGATTTGGGCTTTAATCCTCATCCTGCATATATTAAGGCGTGTATGATTTTTGGTGATGTTGACCCAAATACCTGTTCGGAAGAAATTGAATTTGGACAAAATGGAAAACCTTTTTACATTTCAGGTCCCAATGAAAATGCTACCCGACAGAAGTATATCATTGATCAACTCACTAAAGTTTGTGGCCCCGGTGGATTTGAATATTTAATTTTATCCAAATACCCCCCCCTTCCCTAGTTCAAATCTGTGGGCAGTGCCCTATGCCCTATTGCTTGCACCCACCACTATGCTTGCATACCTATTTTTCATGCTTTTCGCCGTTTTTCATGCTCAGTCTTCTAATGAATTCTTCAATAATAATCCGATACAATTTATCGCCTAAACAGCCATCTTCTACACCTACGTCAATGGTAGGATTATCATTTATCTCCATCACCAGCACTCCCTTGTCGGTCTTCTTTAAATCCACTCCATACAATCCGTTGCCGATGAGATTTGCAGCTTTTACGGCAATGTAAATAACGTCCTGCGGAACGTCTTCAACATGAAATGTTTTAAAGTCTCCCCCGGTAAAACGGCCATCAGGGCCATGTTGTATGATTTGCCAGTGCTTTTTCGACATGAAATACTGGCAGGCATATATCGGGACACGATTTAAAATGCCTATACGCCAGTCAAATGGGGTATATAAAAATTCCTGCGCCAGAATCAAATCGGATTCTTCAAACAGGCGGCTTGTTATTTCTTTTAATTCGTCAAGATTATCTGCTTTTATTACTCCCCTTGAAAATGAACTATCAGGTATTTTCAAAACAATCGGATAAGAAAACTTTAATTCGAGCGCTTTTATTATTCTATTAATATCTTTTTTCTGCAACAATATCGTTTTAGGGACAGGTACTTTATTGGCGGAAAGTATTTCAAAGAGATATACCTTATTGGTACATTTCACAATTGAATCGGGATCATCTATGACGACCATGCCTTCATTTTCCGCTTTTTTCGCAAATCGGAACGTATGATGATTAATCCTTGTTGTCTCACGAATAAACAGGGCATCATATTCCGCGAGTTTTGAATAGTCTTTTTTTTCTATTAAATCAACGTTAACGTCGAGTTTTTTCCCAATCTTGATGAATTTTTGGAGAGACCGTTGGTTGGAAGGAGGTAATTGTTCCGTCGGATTATATAAAATTGCAAGGTCATACTTTTCTTTGTTTTTTACTTTAGGCGTTTGCCAGCGTTTTGTTAAATAGTCATTGAATGCCTGAAAAAAAATAGCTTCCTGCCCTTGGATAAGATTATGCACGTATGAAGGTTTTATCGCAAAAATATTCCACTTGCCCTGAAAACGAAACTCTACTTTGAGGATCGGACAGCGAAACATATCGAATAATTGCCGTGCGAGTTCCTGCAAATCATTCTCTTCGCATTGCCCGAAATATATCATGTAATCAAATGACGTCGCGGTTTCCGCCAGGTGTTTCGTTCTCTTCTTTAAGCTTTTTTGAACGGATACGTCGAGGTCTTCTACGTTGAGGCTATAAATTGACTTACTGCTCAGATCATTGATCGTTTTTACGGAGGGGATCACTTTGTGCCGTCGTGCTTCCGCAAGAAGCGAACAATAATACCCTAGACTCAGGTACCGGTAGCTACGGCATAAATTAACAATTTTTATATCTTTTATTTTCAAATATTCCTGGTGTGCTACATAATCTTTTGCAGTCACTACTAATGCATCAGAATAATGAGGATTCCAATCCTTATAATTTTCCACTAACACAATATGAGTTGCCATTATTTTTTATCGAAATGTAATAAGTATTCCAAAATAAGGTAATATAATAGTTTCACGGCATGTCTCCTGAATATTCCCATTAAGATAGGATGTTTGCCTTCTTCTTTTTTACAATGATTACTGATTTTTGCCCTGATTTTCCATATTTTGCCATCCGTTCAAAATCTTTTTTCAAAATGGGCATGTTAATACAGTCTGTTTCTGTTTTATAAACCTCTACATCTACAAATGGGTCATGCACATAAATATATTTTTCATCAAAGCCGGTAACGACTACCCAGTGAGGAAATTTTTCACGGTAAATTCGATAAGAGCTTATCAGGACAATAGGAATACCACCCTTATCAAACTTTTCCTGAATTTCAGATACGCTTAATGTTTTATATTTTAATTCGATAGGTAATTGACTAAGTTCTTCAAGAAGATCTTCCTGAACAAGTTGTATCACCTCTTTTTTATACGGGCTTCTTACCGAATCAATAAAAAACGCACTGCTTTCATTTACATACACTTCAACGTCAAAACCTCTTCGAAAGGCAGCTAGTGCAAGGCCGTAAGGCCCGCAACCACCATACCCAGACGTCATAAAAATGGTAGTAGATTCACGCCAAATCCTTAATTCCATTTGACGGTTTATCTCTACAGAGGTGTCCAGCGCCTTCATTGCCATCATCAATACTGAAGGGCCGCAAGTAAAATCTAATGTCTGCCTGTAATAAGGAACATGTACCATTTCCAGCTTAAGATGTGGCGCTAAAAGCTTTTCAAAGCGAATAGCGTCCATATGATCCTCATAATAATCGTCAATAACCCCTATTTGCTTATATCCGTTTTTTTTGTAAAACTGTATTGCGTTATAATTGTCTTCTCTCACTTCAAGCCTCATGGAAATACAATCGTAATCAATTGCGGCTTTTTCTGAAGCCTCGAGAAGTTGTTTGCCAATGCCCTGATTTCTAAAATCAGGGTCAACTGCAAACGAATAGAGCCTGGCTAATGATGTACCGGTATTGTAGAGTATGATAGAGTAGCCCCGAATGGCATTATCGACTATCTCCGCAAGGGTTATTGCATTTGCTTTTGTCAGAAGATACCGGAAATTCCTGCGCGACAGTCTATCTGTGGCAAAACTCTTATTTTCAAGTTCTTCCAACTCGTCCAGATGTTCTAATGTAATCTCTTGAATCATGTAAAAACAGTTTATCCCTGTGAAATATGTAAAAGAAATGATAAAAGGTACAGACAGTTTATATAATGGGTATGTCAGAAATGTTCTATTAATAGTTCTCTCTCTACTAAAAATCCATTACTTTCGGTCACAAAGGAGAAAGAAACATCCCTTTAATCTGCCATTCGGAACTCCGAACGAGCGAGGACTCTTCAGGATTTATCCTTTGGTCGAAATGAAAACTACAGGTGAAACCTTCATAGCCTAAAACAGTCTCACAAGGGAGGGTAAAAACCTATTTTCGGACTAAATTGAAGCGAAAAAGTACTATTTGTATGATTTATTATAAATTGCTTATATCTGCGCTTTATAAAAAAGTAAAGAAATAATTATTTTTGTAGCAATTTAGTTTTTTGAAACATATTTAAATTGGGTTGCGTTTTAAAAGACAGAAACGCAACAGCATTAATTTTTACCCACCCCACAATTTCCGTAACTATTCAGCGTAATCTATTAAACTACCGAAGCACAACTCGTTCTCAAACCTTGTACTGAACATAGTGAAGTATCTGTTTGGGAACGTAATAGCGATGGAAACTACATTCGTGGGTTCACTCATTAGAAGGCTTTTGTCAAGGACAAAATATCTCCGGTCGCAAAAATATCTACATTTTCACGTTTTGAATACCCCTCCAAGTACGGAATCGCTCTTACTGCTGTTTACGAAAATGACT